>JAKRSG010000197.1 GCA_022402405.1 Bacteroidia bacterium
AATTGCTACAGACACTATTATCTTATATTGCCATGGAAATAAATGGCACATGGATTTCTATTGGCAGCGTGCTAAATTGTTGGCACATGTGGGTTCTAAACATAGATTTGGGGTTATGTTTTTAGATTATCGTGGCTACGGTTTATCAGAAGGCGACCCTTCCGAAGAGGGTTTATACGCAGATGTTGATGCAGCTATGCAATGGTTGCAAAGCAAGGGATTAACTGGAAATCGACTGATTGTTTATGGTTTTAGCATGGGCTCTGCTCCATCGTGTGAACTTACAGCAAATCCGAGAACTTTGGTGCCTAACAAACTTTGTTTAGAAGCTCCTTTTGCAAGTTCTGCTGTGATGGCTGCCGATGGTTCTGGCCTAGATTTACCTGCTTCTTTTGTAACCAATTTAAAGATTGATAATGCAGAAGAAATCAAAAAAGTGAAGCAAGATTTTTGTTGGATACATGGTACTCAAGATATGTTTTTAAACATAAAAACACATGGCGAAGTGGTGTTTAAAAATCATAATGGTTCCTATAAAGAAGCTCACAGAATTCCTATGGCAGATCACGGAAATGTAGTAACCACAATGGGTTTTGCTGCTTACCTAGATGTGTTAGAGAAGTTTATAACTCGTTAGTTTAAATCTAATTTCAACCACTTTTGTACATTTACACCTGTATCTGTGCTGAACCTAAAGTAATAAAGGCCGTATTTTAAATAATGTAAGTCTAGTGTATAAGGTGCTTCATTCTTTAAAAATTTGCCTTCGTATACTTTTCTTCCATTCATATCAATTACTTCTAATCGTACATCCGAAGGAGCAATAAACATAGCTGTTCCTTCGGATGGATTTGGATATATTTTATATTGCTCAAAAGCAACCAATGGCATGTATGGATAGTTGTCTAGTTCTCTCAATGCAGCCAATACATTGGCCTTGCCGCTACCCCATACAAGCGAGGTACTGTCCAAAGAAATTTGTCCTGTATAATTATCTAGTCTAGATGTTCTTTGTAATATTTCTTTTACTTGGTAGGGCTGCAATCCAGGATTTTTCTCTAACATTAATGCCACCATTCCTGCAACGGCTGGTCCTGACATTGACGTTCCGCTATAGGCTTCAAATTCGTAGGTTCGGCCATTAAATACTACTTGCTCTACGGGGTTTTTTGGACTCGTGTCGTAGGAGTTTACAGAAGATATTACTTCTTGTCCGGGACCACAAATATCTGGTTTTCTTCTGCCATCTACTGTAGGACCTTTACTGCTAAATGAAGATAGTTGCCCAAAAGAAATATTGCCATTACTTCTATATATTTCGGCACGGTATGAACCAATAGTTATTACACTTTTTCCTACACCTCCGGGCTCACCCAAACCATAGTCAGAATTTCCGCCAACAGTACCAGGAAAACCTTTACTAAAATTGCTCCCCCAATTGGTAAATCTGTTCGTTAAACGTACCACATTCCACATATGTAATTCGCACTCATCAGAACTTACTGCTTCTAATAATACTCTGAGGTTTCCTCTTCTGCGTAATTCGGCTCTGATATTGGGTTTTTGGTTGGTTACAAAGGATGCCGTTGCTGTAATTCTGGCTTCTAAGGTATCTCCGTTTGGTGTGCTAAAAACATCTGTTAAAACGGGCTCTTCTTTAGAATGATACCAAGGCGTAAGAAGGGCTGTAGAATTGTCGGGATTTAACAATCTAAACCTTACAGAAAACGAACTTAAACTGCTGCCCCACATTGATAATGCTTGTCCCCAATAATTAGAAGCAGGAGTAAAGGATACTAATGTTCTTAGAGTGTCTTGTGCGCTCTTAAACGGATATTGAATATGGAAATTATTGGTGCCATTATTCCCAGCCGAAGCCACGGCTATTTTACCTTTTCCAACGATAGCATCTATGCCTACGTTTTCAAGAGAAGTGCCATCATGCGGACCTAAATGACTGCCAAAACTCATGTTTATTACAAAAGGTTTGTTTACAGATTTAGCATATTTTTCTACATACAAATAGGCATCAATTAAAGAAGGCGCATCTCTTCGCAGAGAGATAAAAATTAAATCGCTGTTCAAGGCTACTCCAATATGTTTTGTTCCCGCTCCTTGTCCGCCTGCAATGCCACCCACATGCGTGCCATGAGAACCCGGACCAAACACATATAACGTATCTTCCTTAGCAGCTAATAAGGCCTCTTTGCTTTCATATGCTGTACCAAAATCAAAACCCTCTGGAGCAGGGCCGCTTACTTTATTCTGATCCCAAGCTCTAACAACTCGATAGGTATTTAAGGTGCTATCATAAAACATCGGATGGGTATAATCAAATCCCCAATCAATAATGGCTACTACCACATTTTTACCTGTATACGATTGGTTCAGCCCGCCCAAAGCTTTATGTGCGCTATCTGCTCTGCTGCTTATAAGTGCATTTTGTAGGTCTTGCGAATAGGTGTCGCCAATGTCTACAAGCCTTATACCTTCTATGTTTTTTAGCTTTTCTAAGTGTTCAATTGGTATCCGAATGGAATAGATATCGCCCGCTTTTTTGAGTTGTCTTAACCCTAATTTGTTTAAAGCAGTTAAATCTATTTTTTCTGGCTGAACCCAAAGCAACGCGCCGATGATATAACTGTTAGATTTTTGATATAATGCATACTCTTGAATAAAATCAGAAGAGAATGAAACCGTACTTTTGTGATATACGTTTATTTGCTTTTTATAGTCGTGTATAAACCGTTTGGTGGCCGATGAAAACTGAGCTTGAGCCCAGATAAACGGACAAAAAATTACGCTAAAAAGAATGAGTAGTATAGTTTTTTTCATGCCTATATTTTAAAGCAAGATAATTTATTTTAAGATTTAGTAATGTAAAAAAAATTAGCTTCTTAAGATTTTATCCATGCTTTTTCCGTTGGCTAATTCATCTACTAGTTTATCTAAATATCTAATATGTTTGGTTAATGGAGTTTCGATCTCCTGGATTTTATAGCCGCAAATTGTTCCCTTTATCAAATGCGCATTCGGATTTAAGTTGCAGCGATTAAAGAAGGTTTCGAAGCTTACATTTTCATTCATCAAGTTTTTTAAATCAGCTTCACTAAAACCCGTCAGCCATTCAATAACTTGCAACAATTCTGTTTCAGTTCTACCCTTTCTCTCCACTTTTTTAACATACATTGGATACACCGAAGCAAAACTAATTTTAGCAATTTTTTCGTCGTGTTCTTTGGTAGTTTTCATTTTATTTTTTTTTAGCTAAAAACCGAATAACAGAACCTGTACCATTGTGATATAAACCTTCATTAAGTTCAACCACCGTTTCTTCTAATTCAATGATTTCAAAATCACCAAAATCAGCTTTCATTTCTTCCTTCGAATACAATAAATCCAATTCTTTTGGTCCGCCTACAGCAGGGTTGTTAGCATTATATTGGATATGATTTTTGCTAAAGGCTTCCATAATTATATATCCACCTTTTTTTAGGAATGAAACAAATTGCGGATGATATTTATTTCTAATCGAAGATGGGTAATGTGAGTATATTAAAACAATAGCGTCAAACTCTTCATGATGGTATGGTAACTGAGTGTTTTCAATAACAGTATATAGTATAGAAACCTCATTTTTCTTAGCCAATCTTTCAGCTTTATTTTTGCCTTCTTCGCTTATATCAAAAGCATGCACATCCCAACCTAAGGTAGCTGCATATACAGCATTTCTGCCTTCACCTTCTGCCACAAACAAAATTTTTCCCAATGGCAGCTTAGCTAATTGCATTTTTAAATATTCATTCGCCTCCACGCCGTAAGCAAACTCAGCCTTCCCATAACGTTCATTCCAAAATTCTTTCATGCCTCAAAAGTACTAAATTATGAATTATGAATGAAGGCCAATGAAAACCAATTATGAAGTATTATTCTATTTAGTGAGGTCAGTTATGATGATTTCATAATTCATAATTCATAATTGTGCTCATTCATAATTCCAAAAACTGACCTACGTCATAATTTGGGGTTTTTATTACCAGTAGATTTGTGAAGATTCAATATAAAATTAAATGACTCATTCAAATCATACCTTTCACGTGCCGGTAATGGGCGTGGCATTTACCATCGATTCTCCCATTAAATTGGCGCCATACGGAATTTCATCTGTTATCTCAATGGTAGATGATACTTTGCTGGAGCAAATGCGTGCTTATTATGCGCAGCAGTTTAATTTAGCTTACGAGGAAATTACCAATAAAATAGAAGATTTTAGGGCAAAGAGAATTAGCTCTTACTTAAATTTGGTTCAAGACATTGTTAAAATAAAACTCGATAACATTAAAAATGCCGCTTGGGAAAAGGGTAGTGAGTTGGAAAAATATTTTCAATTGTTGCCTGATACTTCTCAGTTAAAGCGCGAGTTTATGTCGTACTTAAGCCTAAACGGCATGGATGATACGCTCAGAAAATGGGTTCAAACACATTTAATTGCTGGCGATATTGATGTGAATATCATGACCAAATTAGACAAGGAAAACGAGTGGAAAGGAGAGAAGTTGCCAAGCGAATACAATGATGCTCATGCTGCATTACGTGGCTTTGCACTCAGTAATTTATCTTCGTCGGTGGTTTTATCGGCCGGTCTGAACCCACGCCTTTACAGCTATTTTGAGCAGTTTAAGGATTTTTATCCTGATGCTTTAGGTAATTTGAAGAAGAAGATTATCCTTAAAATTAGTGATTATCGTTCGGCACTTATTCAAGGAAAGTTCTTAGCCAAAAAGGGGTTATGGGTAAGCGAGTTTAGGATGGAATCGGGCTTAAATTGTGGCGGACATGCTTTTGCAACAGATGGTTTGTTGATGGGACCTATTTTAGAGGAATTTACTCAAAACAGAGATGAGTTAAAAAGCACTTTGTTCGAATTGTATTCGGCTGCTCTTAAAGAAAAAAATATTGCACATTCGGGTTTGGCTCCAGAACAAAAGTTAACCGCTCAGGGCGGATTAGGTACTGCTGATGAACATAACTTGCTGCTTAAAAAATATACATTAGATTCTGTTGGTTGGGGCAGCACTTTCCTGCTAGTTCCAGAAGCTACAACAGTTGATGATGCCACGCTAGAACAATTGTGCAAAGCCCGTGAAGAGGATTTTTATTTAAGTCAGAATTCGCCTCTTGGTGTGCGCTTTAATAATATCAGAAACAATAGTATGGATCACGAAAAGCAATACCTCATTCAAAAGGATAGGCCGGGAAGTTCATGCCCTAAAAAGTACTCCATTTTAAACAAAGAATATACGCAAGATCCTATTTGCACCGCTTCTCGTCAGTACCAACATTTGCGCATTCAAGATTTAAAAAGCAAAGGACTAAGCGATGCAGAATTAAGCAAAGAGCTAGAACTTACTACTACCCGCGAATGTTTGTGCGTTGGATTAACAAATGCAGCATTACTTCGTTATAATATTCCTACTAAATACTATTCGGGTGCCGTGTCTATTTGTCCCGGACCAAATCTTGCTTATTTCAACCATCTCTTATCTTTACAAGAAATGGTTAATCATATCTATGGAAGAAAAGATATTTTAACCAGAAAAGATAGACCTCATATGTTTGTAAAAGAACTTCAGTTGTACATTGCCTTTTATAAAGAAGCTATAGCCAATTCGGAGCAACCACTAAGCAAACAACGCAGTACTTATTTGGCAAATTTTGAGAAAAACTTGAAAGATGGAATAGAATACTACAAGCAATTCTTCCAGCAAAACAATTTGCCAGAAGCCTTGGCGGGTGTATTGGTTTGTGAAGAAGAGTTGCATAATTTGGCTCAAAACAATAGAGAGGTTATACTTGCATAAGTATTCTCTAATTTAGATGTTCTAATGAATGTAAAACTAAGCCTTTTTTTTCTTTTTTCATTTTCTTTTTCGGTATTGGCTCAGCCCAATTTTGACGCAAACCAAAAGGCACAAGGTGTTCTCTCGCATTTTAAAAATAGGGAGTTTGCCAAGGTAAATCCATTGCTCGATTACGAAATGAGAAGAGTACTTGGCGAAAATGGCCTGGAAGAATTATGGGATGCACTGCAAATGCAATTTGGCGAGGTTTTAAAAGTATATGAGAGCGAAGGGGAATTAGTAGATACTTTATGGGTTACACGCACCAAGGTAGATTTTGAAAAGAAATCGTGGATGCTTAAAATTGTGTTTAACCTGCAAGAGAAAATAAGTGGCTTGTTTATAGAGCCGCTCAAAATGCCCTACCAGCCGCCCTCATATGCAGATGAATCTTTATTTTATGAGTACAAAAAAACCTTGCCTGATCCCAAATTTCCTGTGGAAGGCTTATTAACTATTCCAAAGAAAATAGCCAAACAAATTCCGGTTGTTATCATTGTGGCGGGCTCCGGACCAAACGACAAAGATTTAACCATAGGTTCAAAACGTATCTATAAAGATATCGCGTGGGGATTGGCCAGTAAAAAAATAGCCGTTTTTAGGTTCGATAAAAGAACCTTAACTCATGGAAAGGCCATGTTGGGTAACACAAATTTTACCATTGATGATGAATATACCAAAGATGTGCAGCTTGCAGTAAAATTATTGCAAATGCAAGCAGAAATAGATCCCAATCAAATTTATGTTTTGGGGCATAGTTTAGGCGGACATTTACTTCCGTATTTTGCTAGTAAAATTAAAGGTATTCGCGGCTTTATTGGCTTTGGCGCAAATTACAGTGGCTTGCCAGAATTGATGGCCTATCAAGCAGATTTTTTATCCAAAGATTTGCCGAAAGAACAACAGAGGCCTTATCAAATGCTGAAGCAAAAAGCGCTTTATGCCAAGGATAGGTTCAGCCCGAATAGCCCTGATGATTCTTTGCCCGATGGCTTAACCGCAAAATATTTGTTGAGTTTAACCCATGCTGGGCCACAAAATTATTTGAAATCTATAAGCAAAAAGCCGTTTTTGCTCATTCAAGGAGAAAAAGATTATCAGGTGCCTACGAGCGAATTGCTTAAATGGCAAAAGGCTTTTTACACCATTAAACATGCGGAGGTTTCGTATATTACCTTAGAAAATATAAACCATATAGGCGCAGAAGAATTGGGTAAAATGAGTCCGGCTTCTTACGAAAAGCCCGGCAATGTTTCGCCTTTGCTTATTAATGAAGTGGCCAATTTTGTGAGAAGAAAAAGTAAAGCTACTAACTAGCTTAACTGAGGCTCTGCTTGATAATGAATGGCAACTTTCTCGAGTATGGCTAAAATTTCGTCTTCGTTTTCGGCCTGAACCAATTGGGTTCTGAACTCCTTAAAATGGTGGAGCCCTTTGAAGTAAGGTGCGTAGTGCCTGCGCATTTCGAAAATTCCCGCACGCATTCCTTTCCATGCAACCGACTTCTCAAGGTGGGTTTTACAAACGTCAATTCGTTGCTCAATACTTGGTGGCGGCAAATGTTTTCCGGTTTCTAGGAAATATTTTATTTCGTTAAAAATCCAAGGATAACCGATGGCCGCTCTGCCAATCATAATGCCATCTACACCAAATTTATTTTTATATTCGAGGGCTTTTTCTGGCGAATCTATATCTCCATTCCCAAATACCGGAATTTTTATTCGTGGGTTGTCTTTAATTTTAGCAATAAGGGTCCAATCAGCCTCTCCTTTATACAATTGTGCACGGGTTCTGCCATGAACAGTTAATGCTTGTATGCCCACATCCTGTAGGCGTTCCGCCACTTCTTCTACATTTTTTGAGTTTTCATCCCAGCCCAATCTGGTTTTTACCGTTACGGGTAAATGGGTAGCTTTAACCACCGATTCTGTGAGTTTTACCATTTTGGGTAAATCTTTTAAAATGGCCGCTCCAGCTCCTTTACAAACTACTTTTTTAACCGGACAGCCGAAGTTAATATCTACTAAATCGGGCTCGGCAACCGATACAATTTGGGTGGCTAATGCCATCGCTTCTTCGTCGCCACCAAAGATTTGTATGCCTATAGGTCGCTCATAATCAAATATGTCTAGCTTTTGCTTGCTTTTAATAGCATCGCGAATTAGTCCTTCCGAAGAGATAAATTCGGTGTACATTAAATCGGCGCCATTGGCTTTGCAAACGGCTCTAAAAGGAGGGTCGCTCACATCTTCCATAGGTGCGAGTAATAAAGGGAAATCTCCTAAGTCTATTTTACCAATTTTTGCCACTAGCTTATCTTTAATGTATATTGCGTACGAAAGTAATTAAAATAGATAAAAGTATGAACGAAAATAGCTCCCGTATAATGGGATATTTCGGTAAAATTTTGATATTAACCGGAATGGTGCTGGTGTTTGGCAGTCTTGGTGTGCTGTTGAGCAATGGATTGGTGCAATTAATTTTTAAGGTAGATTTATCTGCTGTAAATTTCGCTGATATAAAAAAGGAAGATG
Source organism: Bacteroidia bacterium (assembly GCA_022402405.1). Lineage (GTDB taxonomy): Bacteria > Bacteroidota > Bacteroidia > UKL13-3 > UKL13-3 > B1. Next base: position 8,435 of record JAKRSG010000197.1, read on the forward strand.
TAGCCATCATTTCTAGTTTAAAATTATATCAGACCATTGGTGGAGGTATAGGTATGTTTTTAGTGCCAGCATTATTGTTTCCTGCGGCTATTAAATATCCAGTGAACACCTTAATTATGTACCAAAATAGAGTTTATAAAAAGTTGGTATACCTGGGTGTATTAGCCATTATTATATCAGTTCCTGCCATTTCATGGATGTACGAGCTTAATAAAAGCATGCGTTTCCCTGAAGCTTGGGCAGATTTTGAAACCAAAATTCGATTAATGGAAGAACAAGCAGAGGCTATTACTAAACTTTTTGTTGCCGCTGATTCTATCCCTATGTTATTGGTAAATTTGGTCGTTGTAGCGCTAGTGCCTGCCATTTGTGAGGAGTTTTTCTTTAGAGGTATTTTGCTACAATATACGCGCTTTGTTTTTGATAATTCGTGGATTGCTATCTTGGTTTCGGCCATTGTTTTTAGTGGCTTTCACGGACAATTCTACGGATTCTTACCTCGTTTTGCGCTAGGTGTTTTGCTAGGTTATCTGTTTTTAAATAGTGGTTCCATTTATATTCCAATTGTGGCCCACTTTGCCAATAATGCCTTGGCGGTTCTACTCATTTATTTTGAAAAAGAATTGGCAGCATTTCCCATCTTTGCTCCCGATTATCATTTTGCTTGGTATTGGGGAATTCTATCTACTATAGCTTGTGCTGCATTAGCTTATTATACAAGATTGAGTTTTATTCAGGCCATTTATAAAATCAGAAAATAATATCCTACATGGAAAATTGGGTTAAGGTATATAAATCAGGAAGTGCCATAGATGCCGAAATTGTGAAAGATATGTTGTTAGAACAAAATATTGAGGCCGTGGTGGTAAATAAAATAGATAGTTCTCTTAACTTTGGCGAGGCTTCTGTTTTGTGCATGGCAGAAAAAGAGGAAGCTGCAAAGGAGTTTATTAAAAGCAATTTTTCAAACGAACATGAGTAATTTTTGGCAACGTGCCATCACAGGCAGTCTATTTGTCGTAACCCTTGTATTATGCACCATTCTTAGCGAGTGGAGTTTTTTTATCTTATTATTTGCTATTAATTTTTTGTGCTTGCTCGAGTTCTTTGAGCTCATGCTGCCAGATAAAAATTGGATAGAAAAATACTTGGGTGTTATCGCAGGAAGTATCATTAATTTGATGTTCGTTTTTATTATTAGGGGAGATTTGTCTCATGGCTGGTTTTATCACTTAATTCCAGTTTTTATGATTTTATTTCTGGTTAAGTTATTCGAAAATACTGGTCGTGAATTTGATACGCTTGCCTTTCAATTTTTAGGCATTATCTACATTTGTTTGCCAATTAGCATGCTGGCAGATTTGGGCTATTTTAATGCACTCAGTTATAGTTTTAGTCTGCCACTTGGATTTTTTATCCTTCAATGGAGCAGCGATACTTTCGCCTATTTGGTTGGTAGGCAGTTTGGCAAACACAAACTTTTTGAACGTATCAGCCCCAAAAAAACCATCGAGGGATTCGTTGGTGCTATTCTGTTAACTGTAGCTGTAGCCTATTTGTTAAGCAGGTTTTGGGATGATATTAGCAGCACCGATTGGATGATTGTAGGTGCCATCGTGGTAGTTTTTGGCACTTTAGGCGATTTAGTAGAGTCTTTGTTAAAAAGAAATCTATCTATCAAAGATAGTGGTTCTATACTTCCTGGTCACGGCGGCGTACTAGATAGATTCGATGGGGTATTTATGTCTGCCCCCGCTGTTTACTTCTACTTATTGCTAAGTAATTAAAATCAAATTAATTTCGGTCTGAACCTAAGCTAATTTTCAAGCATTTTTGTGCATAAAAATCAGTTTATAATTTTTTTACAATGAGCCTTTTTTTTGTAAAAAATTAGTTAGGTTTGCCGCACCTTACAAATAATAAAAACACCTATGTCAGGCAAAGAAAATGTAATTAAACACAGCTCGGAAAATCCTTTCGAGTCAATGATGTCTAGATTTGATGAAGCCGCTCGTATTATCGGCTTAGATGAAAGTGATTATAACGTGCTCAAAGCACCGCAAAAAGCCGTGATTGTGAATATTCCGGTTACTATGGACAATGGAAAAGTTCGTGTATTCGAAGGATTCCGTGTAGTTCATAACGCTAATTTGGGACCTTCTAAAGGTGGTATCCGTTATAGCATGGATGTTCATTTAGATGAAGTGAAAGCCCTTGCAGCGTGGATGACATGGAAGTGCGCCGTTGTGGGTATTCCGTATGGTGGTGGTAAAGGCGGTATTAAGTGCGATCCTCGTTCAATGAGTAAAGGCGAGTTAGAGCGCTTAACACGTGCTTACACCGATTTAATGGTAGATGTATTTGGTCCGGATAAGGATATTCCTGCTCCAGATATGGGTACTGGTCAACAAGAAATGGCCTGGATAATGGACGAGTATTCTAAATTAAAAGGATACAGCACTCCAGCAGTAGTTACCGGTAAACCACTTGTATTAGGTGGTTCATTAGGTAGAGTAGAAGCAACAGGTAGAGGCGTTATGGTGTCTACTCGCTCTGCTTTGTCTAAATTAAAAATTAGTCCAGTTGGTGCCACTACCGCCGTTCAAGGTTTTGGTAATGTAGGTTCAATCTCTGCAAAATTATTAGCATCACAAGGAATGAAAGTGTTAGCTATCAGTGATGTTAGCGGTGCTTATCATAATGCTGATGGTATTGACGTTGAAGGTGCTATTGCCTACAGAGATAGCAATAACGGTACTTTAGAAGGATTTACTGGTGGTACAAAAATTACCAATGCAGAGCTTTTAGAACTAGAAGTAGATGTATTAGTACCAGCTGCTATGGAAGATCAAATCACTGCTGAAAATGCCGATAGAATTCGTGCTAAAGTAATAGTAGAAGGTGCTAACGGACCAACTTCTGCAAGTGCTGATACCATTTTAAACAACAAAGGAATTATGGTTGTTCCAGATATTTTAGCAAATGCTGGTGGTGTTACGGTAAGTTATTTCGAGTGGGTTCAGAACAGATTAGGTTATTTCTGGACAGAAGAGCGAGTATACCGTAGAGCAGATAGAGTTATGAAAACAGCTTTTGAAGCGGTTTACCAAGCAAGTATAGAACACAATTGCAGTTTAAGAATTGCTGCTTATGTGGTAGCTATCGGTAAGGTGGCTGAGGTAGAAAAATTACGTGGTAAATTTGGTTTATAATTAATTTAAACAAACGCCGCTAAAGGCACGGTAATTCCTAGTTTTAGGGGTTTCGTGCCTTTTGTGGTATATAATAGGTACATATATGATACATAGAGAAGGTAAAGCAACAATTTTTATTTCATTGCTAGTATTAACTGGCTTAAACGCCCTTGTTTATTGGCTAGCTCCAGACTTAACTTGGTTGCAAAATATCGTTATTTTTATTTCGGTTGTGCTGCTTGGAATTGTATTGCAGTTTTTTAGAAACCCATCTATCCAAGTTAATTTTGGAGAAAACTTCGTACTCTCACCTGCCGATGGTAAAGTGGTGGTAATAGAAGAAGTAGAAGAACCAGAATATTTTAAAGGTAAGAGATTGCAGGTTTCGGTATTTATGAACCCATTTAATGTACACGTAAACAGAAATCCCATTGCTGGCGTGGTTAAGTATTTTAAATACCATCCAGGAAAATATTTGGTAGCTTGGCATCCTAAAAGTTCTACCGAAAACGAAAGAACTACCACAGTTATTCAGCATGCTAATGGAACCGAAGTGTTGTTTAGACAAATTGCTGGAGCTTTAGCTAAACGTATTTGCTGGTACGTAAAAGAAGGTATGCCTGTAAAACAAGGTGGCGAAATGGGCTTCATCAAATTTGGTTCTCGTGTAGATTTATATTTACCACTAGATTCTAAAATTACTGTAGAGTTGAACCAAGTAGTTAAAGGTGGCAAAACGGTATTGGCAGAAATAAATTAATACTTTTTTAAGAAATTAATCGTTAACTTCGTATCACTAAATTTTATTATTATGAAAAAATTAATCGTTTTAGGTGCATTAGTTGCTTTTGGATATTTTAACACAAACGCTCAAACAGCTTCTTCAACTGTGCCTTCTTCTAATGCTACTGTTGTTCATGAAATGTCGAACGACAAACCTGCAAAAGCCGACAGAAAAAAGAAGAAAAATAAAGGCAAAGAGTGCAGCACAGACAAAGCTAAATCTTGCGGAACAGAATCATCTGCTTCTGGCGAAAAGAAAGCTTGTTGCAGTCACAAAAAAGCCGAAGCTACTGCTCCTGCAGAAGTTGCTCCAGCAAAATAATTTTATATCAAAATTTGATTGTAAAAGCCGAATACGAAAGTGTTCGGCTTTTTTTATGTTTATTGAATGCTCAATTCCTAATTACTGCTGTCCGAGATAATGTCTGAGATTCTTCGCTGACGCTCTGATGACGCGCTACTCGCATGTTTTCTGGCAGGAGACTTGGAGGCAGCGAAGCTGCCTCCAAGTCTCCTGCCTTTTAGTTATAAAGTATTGTCATCCTGAGCGTAACGAAGTGAAGCGAAGGATCTTCATTCTTGTAGTAGGATTTTCCCAGACAGCAGTGATTTCTAATTACTACTGTAAGGATAAATCTTAATGTGCATTTTGCCGAATTCCTTGATGATAAAATAATCAAAAATAAAGTTTAAAATCTAAAATAATCAACAATATAAATTTTACTATACTATAAATAGTATTTTTGAGGCAAATGAAACAAGGTTTTCTCAAGGGTTTTGGTCCGGCACAAATTATCATTCCGCTGTTAAATATTATCGCCATGATTTATATACAGCCCTTCGTGGTGCCGTATTATGGCATGGTGTTCCCGTATAACTTCTTGTACTTGATTATCGTGTTCAGTGCACCTCTTTGGATATACATTCCTGCCGCCATTTTAATCTTTCCTTTTGCTTGGATATTCACCAAAATTCAAGGCTCACATAAACGGGTATTTATTCCGTGGCTAGGCAAAGCATTCTTAGCAGTAAATCTTGTATTCTTAATGCTGAACCTACTCTTAGTATCCACTAAGTTTTTTATGAATCATGAACCTTTCCCAAAAATAGTTTATGCACAAATAAGGGATAAGGCCAATGGTTGCGACTCATTGCGTAGGGGTCATTTTAAGAGTAGAAACAGATATATCTTTCGCAAAGATTCGGTTCAGACCGAAATAAGCCTGAATTTAAAAGATACGTTTTTGTATAGGGTAACTTGGCTAAACGACTGCGAATATCGTTTGATAAACATGGGCGAGTCTGGCGCAATGAACGACACCTTGGATGTAAAAATTACCAACCAAACGCCCGATTATTACGAGGGTTTCTTGCGTTCTGGAAACTATGCCATTTACACAAGAGTGTTAAAAAAATGGGAGTAAACAATTTTGCTTACTCCCATTTTATATGATTATTTTCTTTGGTAATTATTTGCCTAATCTGGCCTTTAAACCTTGATCTAGAGCTTCTAAAAACTCTTCGGTATACAAATAATGTTCGCCATGATTTACTTTGTTGCCATGGATACAAACGGCCAAATCTTTGGTCATTTTACCACTTTCTACGGTAGCTACACAAACTTC
>JAKRSG010000198.1 GCA_022402405.1 Bacteroidia bacterium
GAAAAGGCGCAAACACTAGAATTTATGGGTTTAATGGGAATTGGTGCCGCCGCCATTCAAATTAAAAACCCAAACATGTGTAGTGCCGCCAATCTGATTGTAAAGAAATCGGCATTTTTTGAAGTTGATGGGTATAAAGGAAATGAAGATTTAGCGAGTGGCGACGATGAGTTTCTATTGCATAAGATATTTAAAGTATACCCCAATGAAGTATATTTTTTAAAGAATAGAGATGCCATTGTAGAAACATCTCCAAATGCATCGGTAGAGGAATTAGCGCAGCAACGCAGGCGTTGGGTTTCTAAGAGTACTAAATACGAAAACAGATATATCACCGCTATTTTAGTGGCTGCTTATTTGTTTAATTTTTCTATTCTTTTTAATGCTATTGCCGGATTTTTCGACAGTAGTTATTGGTACATTTTTGGGGTTCAAATGAGTGTAAAAATGTTAGCAGAATTTTTGCTTATTCATTCTGTATTGAGGTTTTTTAAACGAAGCAAACTAATTTTGCTGCTGCCATTAGTAGAGCCGTTTCATATATTTTATGTGCTTATTATTGGTATTTGGGCCAATATTAATACCTATACTTGGAAAGAAAGGAATGTATCGTAATGTATGAATTAGATGAAGTAGAATATGAGATTTTAAATGTTCTATATTTTGTAGAACCGCTTGATAAAATTTTGGAGGAAGTAGAGTATCCAGCCAGTATAGTTGTGGATGTTTTAAAAACGCTCATTCATAAAAAGTATGTAGTGGCAATGCTTTGGGATGAGAATGTTCAGGACTATAAGAGAAGTTTTATTTACGATTCAGATAATATGAAATCGTATTCATACCTCGCTACTAAAGAAGGGTTAATGGCTCATAACTCACAATAAATAACCATGCTTCAAACCTGCAAAGGCATTGTATTGCAAACGATACCTTATTCGGATAGCAGTTCTATTCTAAAGTGTTATACCGATAAGTTTGGCTTGCAATCTTATATGATAAGCGGATTGCGTGGAAAGAAAAATAGCATCAAACCCTCGCATCTTCAGTCGTTAAGCCTTCTAGAAATGGTGGTTTACCACCAACAAAATAAAAACTTACAGCGAATTAAGGAGCTCAAATGTTTGCCTGTTTTAAGCACCTTACATTTTAATAATTATAAACGCACGATCGCTATTTTTTTAACCGAGTTATTAGGCAAGGTAATAAAAGAAGAGAGCGAACCCGACGAAAATTTATTTAGTTTTTTGTTTGCAGCTATTCAAATGGCAGATATTTCGGATAGTAATTTGCCCAATTTTCCTGCGGCTTTTTTGGTTCAGCTTAGCAAATATTTAGGCTTTTTTCCAAAGAATAATTATTCGGCCAATACTTCTGTTTTTAGTTTACAAGAGGGCGTTTTTGTAGAAGATGGGTTCAGAAATAAAGATTACTGTAGCGGACAAGTAGCAAGTGAGTTACACAAATTGCTGAACCAAAATTTTGAAGATGCTATTTCAGATTCGTTTAATTTACCTAATCGCAAGGCAATTCTACAGGTAATGTTACGTTATTATCAACTACATTTGCTGATGTTTGGAGAACTTAAATCGCCTCAAATATTACACGAGGTTTTTACCGATTAGCCCATAAAATAGAATGAGATTTTTAGCATATTTTACACTATTGTTTTTACTGTTTGAACCTACTTTTATGTGGGCTCAAATAAATATAAAAGACCCCAATATTAAGGGATTTCTATGGCGTTATGAGAAAGTGCCAAGTAAATTTGTGGCACCTAGAAATGTAGATGTTTGGCTCCCGGAAGATTATAAATCGGATGGCTCTGTAAAATATTCTGTGTTATATGTTCATGATGGTCAGAATTTATTTTACCCTGCTGTTTCATTTAGCGGTGAAGAGTGGGGTTTAGATGAGGCTATGGATAGTTTATTAAGATTGGGTCAGATTAGAAGAACAATTGTGGTTGGAATTTGGAATACTCCTTCTAGATTGCTTGAATATACCCCCGATGATAAATACAATCCACAAGATTCTGTGAAGGTAAATAAGCCCAAATGGGAGATGAGTGCACCTACCATGCCCAATGCATATTTGAAGTTTATTTTCGAAGAGTTGAAGCCAATGATAGATTCGTCGTTTTATACCAAAACAGACATGAAAAACACCTTTATGATGGGTGCTGGAATGGCAGGATTAATAAGCTTAAATGCGTTTTGTAAATATCCAGATGTTATAAAAGGCATAGCGGGTATTGGCATGCAATGGCCTGTTAGTTTCCAAGAAAAAAGAGAGGTAGAAATACAACGATATATCGATTTTTATGGGCATTATTTACCCAATCCTGCTTTGCACAAAATATACTTTGATGTGGATGCTTCGCATAAAAACGCTTGGAATATGCGTCAGCAAGAATACCTCGATGAACAAATATATGCCAATGCCTACCAAGCTAATAAAAACTTCTTAAGTTTAATATTCGACGACAAGCTAAAACAAGAATCAGAATGGAGAAAGCGACTTGGAATTCCTCTCTATTTTCTGCTCAAACCGTAGGGAATTATGAATGGAAGAAATTATGAATGAAGACAAAAATCTGTCTTCATTCATAATTCATAATTTCTTCATTCATAATTAATACTTCGTTAAGTTCTCGCGCATTTTTCTGGCGCTTTTGGCTGAGTATCCAAAGTAGATAAGCAAGCCAAACACTAACCATAATCCAGCGCTGATAAGTGTTGGAATTGGTAAGCTAATAATCATAGCACCGCAAACAATCATACCTAAAATAGGAACTAATGGTACTAATGGAGTTTTAAACGGACGTTCGATATTTGGTTCTTTCTTGCGCATGATAATGATGCCCAAACATACCAACACAAATGCGAATAAAGTCCCAAAGCTCGTTAAATCGCCAGCTACACTGCCGGGAATAAAGGCGGCAAATGCTCCAACGAAAATTAATAATATCCAGTTGGCTTTGTAAGGAGTTTTAAACTTAGGGTGTAATTCGTTAAATGCTTTTGGTAATAATCCATCTTTACTCATGCTAAAGAAAACACGACTTTGACCCATAAGCATTACTAAAATTACAGAAGAGAATCCAGCCAAGATAGCTACTGTAACGCTAGTGCCTAACCATTCATAACCTTTCATGTAATTTTGAATAGCGTAAGAAACTGAAGCTTCTTTGCCAGAGGTTTTAAATTCTTCCCAATGTGCCACACCCGTTAAAACATGTCCGAATAACACATATAAAATGGTGCAAATTACAAGTGAACCTAGAATACCAATAGGCATATCTCTTTTAGGGTTTTTGGCTTCTTGAGCAGCAGTACTTACAGCATCAAAACCAATGAATGCAAAGAATACAATGGCAGCACCACCTAAAACGCCACCCCAACCATGTTTAAAGAAACCTTCATGACCAATAGTACCTTCTGGAATCATAAAAGGAACATGATTTTCTGGCTTAATAAATTGCCAGCCTAAACCAATAAATAATAATACGATGGCAACTTTTATAAATACGATTACAGCATTTACACTAGCCGATTCTTGAGTACCTTTAATAAGTAATAAGGTAAGGGCAAATAAAATAAGCAGAGCTGGTGCGTTAATAAGTCCGCGCGTTACTTCTACTATACCTTGCACTTGTGCACCAAGGTGTTCATAGATTTCATCGCTAAGTAGGAGCTGACCATTTTTAACTTGCGACGAAAGACTTGGATGAATAGCCAACACTTGGTCTATATTTTCTTGACCAACCACCCGTTTCATGCTTTCTAAAGGCGAGTGGCACCATTCATATGGGATTACGCCCCCAAGGAGATTATTGAGATATTCGCTCCAAGCAATAGCAACTGTGGCAGCGCCTAATGCATATTCCATAATTAAAGCCCAACCAATAATCCAAGCCATCAACTCTCCCATAGTTACATAAGAGTAAGCATAAGCACTACCGGCAATTGGAATCATGGCAGCAAATTCTGCATAACAAATACCTGCGAAAGCACAGCCTACAGCGGCAATAATAAAACTCATGGAAACAGCAGCACCAGCAGCTTCAGCAGAGGCTGCAGCTGTTCTAACAAATAAACCAGCGCCAATAATAGCGCCCACTCCAAGGGCTACTAAGTTTAAGGCAGTTAATGTTCGTTTTAATTGCGAGCCATCATGGTGTCGCAACAAATCTTGAAGAGATTTAGTGTAAAAGAAATTCGACATATAGGGAATATATTTTGGGCAATATATAGATTTTATTTCTTACTCAATAAAATCTTCTTTTTCTGTTTTATCAACTTCAAAATTTGAGCAATCAAGTTCTACAGCCATGGGGCCTTGCGGAGGCGTCCACTCATTTACAATAGGTAATAAGTTTGGTACTTTAGTAACTTGCTGCATATAAGTTGCCCAAATTGGCATAGCCATAGCAGAGCCAGAACCAAGTTCCATGCTTCTAAAGTGTATGGCTCTATCTTCCCAGCCCACCCAACATCCAGAAACTAGGGTAGGAGTTATGCCTATAAACCAACCATCACTATAATTTTGAGTAGTACCTGTTTTTCCACCTACAGCACCTGGTATTTTATACATGTATTTTACCTTAGCCGCAGTTCCATGTGTAGTAACTTTTTCTAACATTTTACACATGGTATAAGCGGTTTGCTCGCTTAAAGCTTCTTTTGTAACAGGTAAGTTCTCATAAATCACATTACCATTTTTATCTAAAATTCTTGTTAAATAATTCGGTTTGATCCAAACGCCTTTGTTAGCAAATGTTGAAAATGCACCTACCATCTCATATACTGAAATGTCTGCGGTTCCTAATGCAGAAGATGGATAAGGCTCAATCTTAGATTTAACACCCATTTTTTGAGCCAGCTCAATGATACTATTCATGCCGCCTTCTCCCAATAATTTCAATACATTCAAGCACACTAGGTTCATCGAAAATTGTAAACCTCTGTACATAGTCATTTCCGGAGTTCCATATTTTTCATCGGCATTGCCAGGGTTATAATCTGGGTATCCAGCAAAGCTCACAGGTTTATTAGGAATTAGCGTACATGGCGAAAATCCATTGTCTACCGCCACCGTATACACAAAAGGTTTAAAGGTTGAACCTACTTGGCGTTTAGCAGTAATATTCACATGGTCGTATTTGAAATATTTGTAATTGTGTCCGCCTACCCAAGCCTTTATTTTACCTGTTTGAGGATCCATACTCATAAAACCACACTGCATAAAGTATTTATAGTACTTAATGCTATCCATGGGTGTCATAACTGTATCTATCTCACCACGTGTATAGCTAAATACGCGCATTTTAACAGGAGTATTAAACTCTTTTTGAATTTCGGCTTCCGACTTTTTAAGTTCTCTAGCAATTCTATATCTATCGCTGCGCTTCATGCTTAGGGTAAGCAATTCTTTGTAGCTACCCCAAGGTTCTCTGCCTTTCCAATGCGCATAGAATTTTTTCTGTTGATCTTTTATTTGCTGCTCTACTGTTTGTTCTGCAATTTGCTGCATGGTGGTATTGATGGTGGTATGGATTTTTAAGCCATCTTTATACAAGTTATAGCCATTTTCTTCACACCAATTAAGCAATTCTAATCGCAGGGTTTCTCTAAAGTAAGTGGCTAAACCCTCGTTATGACTTTCCTCTTGAAACTTCAACTCAATAGGTTCAGACTTAAATATGGCACATGAGTCTTGGGTGATATATCCTGCTTTAGCCATTTGGTTCAGAACGGTATTTCTTCTGTTAAGCGAATTGGCAGGGTTTCTAACCGGGCTATATAGGGTTGGGGCTTTTAAAATACCTATCAAAACGGCAGCTTCTTTAGCATTGAGTTCGTATGGAGTTTTGCCGAAGAAAGTTTTGGCAGCACTTCTAATTCCAAACGAATTGCTTCCAAATTCAACCGTATTAAAATACATAGTTAGAATTTCGTCTTTGGTATAGCGCTGTTCTATGAGGGCAGCTACAATCCATTCTTGAAATTTAGTTACTGCTTTATCTACAATGCTTCTGAATTTTCTACGTGGAAATAAGTTTTTGGCAAGCTGTTGCGAAATGGTGCTACCCCCTTGACGTTTGCCCATTAAATTGTAAATTACTATGGTAAACAATCTGCTATTATCTACTCCGCTATGTTCGTAAAATCTGATATCCTCGGTGGCAATAAGAGCATTTATTAACTGCGGACTTAATTCTTCATAACTTGCATTACTTCTGTTTTGCAGGTAATATTTCCCTAGCAAAATTCCGTCTTCTGCATAAATCTCGCTGGCTAATTGGGTTGTTGGGTTCTCCAATTCTTCAATAGGTGGTAATTGTCCGAACCAACCCATAGAAATTGCCCAAACAGCTGCTGCCAGAAGGGCGATGCCTCCAAAAGCTCCAATCCAAAGCCACTTGATAATTTTCCAATAAGGATTTTTATAAAAATATTCCGTTAATTTCATTTTTTATTTGCTTCAATTTGTTTTTTATAAAACGCTTCAAATTTCTCAATTTTTTTGTCCTTTAAAACTACTTTAAAGTTTTTAGTAGAAATGGCATAATCAATAATAGGATCAGTCATTTTTAACTTCTTAGTTTTAAAGTTAGTGGCTTCTATAGTTTTGATGTATTCTGTGCAGGCTTTAAAGTTTGCAAACTCTCTAATAGTTATCAATTGATACCCTTCATTGCTCATAATGGGGTTAACACGTAGGTTCAACTCAGATGCATATGATTCGTTAAAGCTATTAAATGCAGATAGAATTTCGTTTAAATCTTGATTATTATTTTTAAAGGCAAACACATAATAAAAAGGAGTTTCAGTTTCTAGATCAAAATCCATATCAGGGTCTATTGCCGCTGTTATTTTTTGAGCCTTTTCAACCTTATTTAAAACCTTAATAAACTCATCAGCCTTGGCCGCTACATCTAGTCCTTTATGTGTATTACTTACTTCTGTTAATGCCTTAAGAAAAGCTTCCTTATTCTGCGTTTTACCTATACAAAAAGCATATAATAAAGCTACTTTTGGCATTAAAGGATTACCCGGAAATTGTTTTTCTATCAAGTCTTTTTGTTGAATAGCTGTAGCATAATCCTCTGCACTATATGCTTTGAACATTTTTTCATATGCTTCATTTAAAGCCTTATTGCTACTGGCTTCGGCAGAAACTTGAACTTTATTTTGCAATAATAAACTGTAAGGATTTTCGGGATATTTACTTATGAGAGCACGTTTATTTTCTTCTGCAGCACCATTGTTTTTTAGGTCGATATTACTTTTATATAAGTAGAAATACGCCTGAGGTTCGTATTCGCTCTCTGGAAATCTATTTTGCAATAAATCATAATATTTTTTCGATTCAGAATAGCTTTTTAAACGGTCGTAATAAATGCTTCCTAGATTATTGAGTGAAAGAAGCATTCGTTCATTCGAACGCTTTTTTTGCGCAGTAGTTAAAGGAACATCCTTAATCCACTTATCCTTATCTTGATTGCCCGTTAAGCTGGTATTGGTTTGGTCTGAACCAACTTCTTTTGGCTTTGATTCACCATCCTCAGTAGATTTTTTTTCACTCGTATCTTTTTCAACGGTCTCACTCTCTGCCTTTGGTTTTTCTTTGGCAGCAATACGCCAATAATCTTCATTAGCTCTTTGTCCCCATTTTTTATTGGAGAAAAATTCGGCTAAACCAGCATTTAAAAGAGCAGAGTTATAGAAGTACCAAGAATTATCGCCACTACCTGGCAAGGTTGGAACTGGTGCTCCAAAAGCATTTTGATTGCTGGCCATACTAGCTGCTAGCTTGGCTCTCTTTTTGGCTTCTTTTTCTGCGATTTCGGCCTGACGTTTATTCTCTGCAATCCATGAGTCGATCTTACGCTCTAGTGCATCTTTACTGAGTACAGAAAGTTTTTGAAGCGAATCTTCCGTTTCATATACTTGGAGGTTTTCTATTAACTCCGATAATACCGTTTTTGTTTCTTTTATTTGAGGATAGTTAATATCCTTATCGTCCCAAGCATTTACCGTTGAATCATAATAGGCTTGTGCATTCTTAAATTCTTTTAAATCGAAATATAACTTTGCTAATTCGTGCAAGGTTAGGGCTTTTTGAGTTTTGTTTTTTAGACTTAAGGCAGAAGATTTTTTAAAATTAGCAATAGCCACTTGATAGTTTTTCTGAGCCAAATTAATCTTTCCTAATTCATAATAAATTTGATCCAGGTAATCGATATTTTTATCGTCGCTGGCCATTTTCTTCAAGTTCTTTTTAACCCTATCAACCGAACGAGGATCATTTATATCGTATATTTTGGTAAGGTTGATATTGGCATTAAAAGCAAAATCATAAGAAGGCACCATAGAGATTACTTTATTAAAATAATAACTAGCCTCTGCTTTTTTATCTGCTTGTAGGCAGAGCTGACCCAAAATATAATGATATCTGATTTTTTCTTCCTTGTTTAGTTTTCCCTTAAGTGCCATTTTTAGATTGTCTATGGCAGAACTATATTTTTCTTGTTTAATATTAATATCTGCTGCAGTAGCATAAATAAGAGCTACATCTTTTTTGGCAAAGTTCTTTTTAGAAAGCAACAGTCCCATTATGGATTCTGCTTCACCTAATTTTTTTAACCCTACATAATTTCTAGCGATGTAACATGTGCTCGCGTTGGTATAGGTACCATCTTTATATTTTCCAATTACATATTGAAAGGTTTCGATAGAGGCAAAATAATCTTGCTTATAAAACCTACTTCTACCCATGGCATAATAAGAATCGTCTGTATACGAGCCTATGGTATGCAATTGGATGGCTTTAGAGAATTTTTTAATGGCTTCGTCGAGTACATTTCCGGCTGCTTTAGCAGATTCTGCTGTACCTAATGGAAACACATCTAAAATTTTCCCAAAATTATCCTGATGCGATTTTTCCATTTGGATAATGGCATCTAATAATTTTTGTTCTCCATTAAAATATACATTAAACCTGCCCGTAAGCGTATGAAACTTTCGGTTCAACCATTTATCTTTTGTTGGATTACATGCAAGTAAGCCAAAGAGAATTAGCAGCGAAATTACGCCTATGTATTTGTTTCTATGCAATGCTAAAAAGGATTTTGCCTATATTTGAAAATTAAACGTACAATTTTAACCAAAACTTTTTTATTTCGGCTATAAGTAATGGAACCTGCAAAGAAAAAATTAATTCACAAATTAAGATATAAGTATAGATTGGTAATTATCAACGACGAATCTTTTGAAGAAAAATTGTCGTTTAAGCTTACGCCCATGAATGTTTTTGTAAGTTTAAGTTCTGCTATAGTGTTGTTTACCATTTTAATTGTGACCTTAGTTTTTTATACCTCCATGCGAGAGTTTGTACCCGGTTATACCGACACTAAAACCAAACGTAATGTTCAGCAATTATTGTATAAAACAGACTCATTGGAGCAAGTTTTAAAGGCAAAAGAAAAATATTATGAGAACTTCATGAACATTTTGCAGGGAGGCTCGGGCTTAAATGATAGTATCCCTCAACGTAAATCAGCAGAATAATTTTTTTGGTTCGGCCTGAACCGAAAAATGAAGAGTAATTATATGTACTGATAATGGTGTGTTTTCTGTTATTTTTATAGTTTTTGCTTAATTTTTTAAAAAATAGAAGCTATATTTGTTGGGTTTGATATGTAATCACTCATTTTATAATACAGTTATGGCAATTTTTAATCAATCTAAAAATAATACATTTAATCCTCAAGAGATAAATATCATAAATGCAGGTACCAAAATTATGGGAGACTTATCGTCGGAAGGCGATTTGCGCATTGATGGAGGTGTAAGAGGAAATATTGATGTGAGAACTAAATTGGTATTAGGTGCATCTTCTCAGGTTGATGGAAATGTTAAAGCACAAAATTGTGATATATCGGGTGTTGTAAACGGTAATATTGAAGTGGGTGAGTTGCTAACAATTAAATCGTCGGCAAAAATTAAAGGTGATATTCTTTGCAGTAAATTGGTTATCGAGGCAGGAGCTATATTTAATGGCAGAAGCAGTATGGGGGCAGAAACAGCTCCCAAAATAGAAGACTTTAACAACGTAAAAATTTCGAAACCTTTAGATACAAAAGCTCCCGTTTTAAGTGCAGAAAAAGCCGCAGTTTAATTCCTTTCTTAAATATACCAATCAGGCAATACAAATGATTTTGGTTATGGTGGCAGGTAGCTTGGGAGGAAAGTATGCCGATGCTAAAATGGCTAATTCATTTCCAATCTTCACTTTAATAGGAGTTTTTTTCTCTGTTTTCGCGGCACTATACCTGGCAATAAAAGATTTTATTAAAAAATAATTCATTAACTCTTCTTTAATCAAACTAAACTACTACTTTTGCGGCACCAAAAACAGGAATATTATCCTTCAATTAGGTTTTAATTGATTGATTTTTAACTCTTTTTTGGCCAAAACCAATGAATAAACCTAAATTTTTTCCGAGCCTATTTATACTCACAGGAGTGATGGCTTTGTTTATTTTAAGTTTTCAACACCTTCAAAATAAAATTGAGCTTAGTAATTTAGTTTGGCCGGCCTTAATTTATTTTTTCTTGTTAACAGTGGCCACCTATAAAATTACCAATTCGGGCTTGCCAAAAGATAATAAAACATTCATTACCAGAACATACAGTGCAATTGGTATACGTTTTATTTTCTCCATATTTCCATTATTTATCTATTTAATTTTCTCACCAGAGCGCCAGTTATCCTTTGCCATAGTATATCTTTTGATGTACTTATTTTACACAGCTTTTGAAATTTATTTTCTAGTTGTTAACTTGCGCCCCGATTTAAAGAAATAAACCTCTTCATGCAGCACAATAAAAGAAACATTTTCAGTTATTTAATTCAGGTTTTTTTACTTGTATCCTATTTTTCATTTACTGCATTGCAGGTAAATGCTCAAGAACACGGTAATCATTCACACAATGAAGCAACTCATACGGCTACTGTAGATGCTCATCATGGCGAGGAAACTCATGGCGAGGAAGAGGTTGATGCAGGTAAGTTAATTATGGAGCATATTGCAGATGCGCATGACTGGCATATTGCTACCATCGGACATACCCACGTAACCGTTCCGTTACCAATTATCATTAAAGACGCATCAGGCATAAAAATGTTTTCGTCTTCAAAATTTGAACACGGTCATGCCGCCTACGAAGGTTATAAACTAGCAGAAGGAAAAATTGTGGCAGTAAATGCCGACGGTTCAGAAAATCATGAGGCTCACTTTTATGATTTGTCTATCACTAAGAATGTAGCTAGTATGTTTATTTCGGTAATCGTATTATGCTGGATTATGTTTTCGGTAGCTTCTTCATATTCAAAAAATCAAGGAAAGGCACCAAAAGGCTTAGCCAATTTAATAGAAATAGGAGTGTTATTTATCCGTGATGAGGTTGCAAAACCATCTATTGGTCCGAAATACCACAAGTTTTTACCTTATTTATTAACCATATTCTTTTTTATATTCATCAATAACTTATTCGGTTTGATCCCAATTTTCCCAGGGGGAGCAAATGTTACAGGTAATATTGCCATTACTTTGGTATTAGCATTATTTACTTTTGTGGTAACCTCAATCAACGGTAACAAGAGTTATTGGGGCCACATATTCATGCCGCCGGGAGTACCAAAGGCTTTATGGGTATTATTAGTTCCAATTGAAATTATTGGAATGCTTAATAAGCCAATTGTATTGATGATTCGTTTATTCGCGAACATCACTGCTGGGCATATTATTATGTTAGGATTTTTTAGCTTAATCTTCATTTTTGGCGCTATGAGTGAAGGATTAGGTTTAGGAGTTTCGGTATTATCGGTTGCCTTTACCGTATTCATGAACTTCTTGGAGTTATTAGTAGCCTTTTTGCAGGCTTATGTATTTACATTGCTTTCGGCTTTATATTTTGGTTCAGCCGTAGAAGAGCATCATCACGAAGAACATCATTAATCAATAAAATAAAAATCAATTAAACATCACAATTATGACACTATTAAACATTATCTTACAAGCAGTAACAGATCCAGGATTTGCTAAAATGGGAGCTGGTTTAGGAGCTGGTTTAGCTGCAATTGGTGCAGGTATGGGTATTGGCCGTATCGGTGGTACCGCTTTAGAATCAATCGCTCGTCAACCAGAAGTTTCAGGCGATATCCGTGCAAACATGATCGTAGCAGCAGCTTTGATTGAAGGTGCAGCATTCTTTGGTATCGTGGTTTGTCTTTTGATCGTATTGTTATAATCGAAATACTAAGCAGAGCACACTCCAATAAGGGATGTGTTCTGCTTCTTTTGTATTTCCATTATCTCATTAATCATTAAAAAAAACACAGCATGGAATTAGTAAAACCTGGTCTAGGGCTCGTTTTTTGGATGACCATTACATTTAGTATTGTATTGTTCCTCCTATCAAAATTTGCCTGGAAGCCAATCTTAAATTCGATTAGAGAGCGGGAAGACTCTATTAATAACGCTTTAAATGCTGCCGAGGATGCTCGTAAGCAAATGAGTGCCTTACAGGCCAACAACGAGAAGTTGTTAAACGAAGCGCGTGCAGAGCGTGAGAAGATGTTGAAAGAGGCTCAAGAAATGAAAGATAATATCATTTCTCAAGCTAAGAAAACAGCCGACGATGAAGCACAAAAGTTAATAGCGAAAGCAAATGCCTCTATAGAATCTGCCAAGTTAAACGCCATGAATGAACTTAAAACACAAGTTGCGGTTCTTTCGGTTGATTTAGCAGAAAAGGTATTACGCAAGAAAATGGAAGATCGTAGTCAACAAGAAGCTTTTGTAAACGAGAATTTAAAATCAATTACTTTAAACTAAAATGTCTGAACAAAGAGTATCCGGCAGATACGCCAAATCGTTAATCGACTTATCAATTGAGCAAAAGAAGCTTGAGGTGATTTATGCCGATATGTTGGCTTTGCAAGCAACACTCGAAGCAAATCCTGCATTGGGATTGTTGTTTAAGAGTCCGATTGTTCAGGGCGACAAAAAACTTGCCGTAGTCCACAAAATATTCGCTGCCACTTTTAACCCGTTAACTATTTCTTTCTTAGAGATTGTTATCAGAAAGAAGCGCGAATTTTATATACCTGATATTGCCATTGCTTTTATTGGGCAATACAACGAAATCAATAAAATTGCCAAGGCCAAAATTACTACTGCTGTTAGTGTAAGTGATGCTGTAATTGGTGAGGTTAAAACCTTTATTGAAAAACAAATGGGTAAGAAAGTGATTCTTGAAACCGCAATTAATCCAGAAATTATCGGAGGTTTGGTTATCCAAATGGAAGATAAATTATACGATGCCAGCATTTCAGGAAAGCTTAGAAAAGCAAAACAAGATTTATTAAATACTTACATTTCAAAATAACATTTCATTATGGTAGAAATAAGACCAGATGAGGTATCAGCCATCATAAGAGAGCAATTAAGCAATTTTAAGTCTGAGACCGAACTTGAAGAAGTGGGAACCGTACTCCAAGTGGGTGATGGTATCGCACGTATCTACGGATTAACAAAAGTTCAGTCGGGTGAGCTGATTGAATTTGCGAATGGCGTACAAGGTATCGTATTGAACCTTGAAGAAGATAACGTTGGAGCTGTATTATTAGGATCTTCAGATTCTATTATCGAAGGCGACACAGTTAAGCGTACCGGTCGTATCGCTTCTATTAAAGTAGGAGAGGGTATGATGGGTCGTGTAGTTAACACGTTGGGTCAGCCAATTGATGGTAAAGGTCCTATTACAGGTGATTTATACGATATGCCATTAGAGCGCAAAGCTCCGGGGGTAATTTATCGTGAGCCGGTAAAAGAGCCTCTACAAACTGGAAT
>JAKRSG010000199.1 GCA_022402405.1 Bacteroidia bacterium
GAGCCCGTATCTATTGCATTTGCTACTGCTAGTTCGGAAGCAGCATTGCCAAAGGCAATGGAAAAATTAGAAAACATGGGTATACCTAGAAAAATTGTTGCCTTTGTTTTGCCAACCGGTTACAGTTTTAATCTAGATGGAACAACCCTCTATTTATCCCTGGCATCTGTTTTTATTGCTCAAGCATCTGGAATTGATTTAACACTCGGACAGCAAATACAGATGTGCTTAATTCTGATGTTAACCAGCAAAGGTGTTGCTGGCGTAAGAGGAGCATCCTTTTTAATATTGGTTAGCACGGTTTCTTCTTTGGGATTAGACCCAACTAAAGCATTTGCTATTCTGGCAGTTGATGCTTTAATGGATATGGGAAGAACCTCCGTAAATGTAATTGGAAACTGTTTGGCAACTTACGTAATTGCTAAATGGTAAGGTGAGGTTTAAGTAATACAATTCACATTTTTACGTGTATTCTTGTTACTTTCGGGTAGCAGGCTTGGGTTCTAGCATGTGTATTTTTGTGCTATATAAACCCAAATATTTTGATTCAGTACAATACTTTCGATTTAGAAAATGGTTTGCGTGTTATTCATCATCATGATAATGCCACTCAACTATGCGCCATAAACATTTTATACAAAGTTGGTTCGCGCAATGAGGATCCCGAAAAAACAGGATTTGCCCATCTTTTTGAGCATCTTATGTTTGGCGGCTCTGCTCATATTGCTGAGTTCGATCAAGCCTTACAAGCGGCCGGAGGAGAGAGCAACGCCTTTACTAGTAACGATATTACCAACTACTACATAACACTTCCTGCCAACAATATTGAAACAGGATTTTGGTTAGAAAGTGATAGAATGTTGAGCCTCGATTTCAGCGAAAAAAGCCTATCCGTTCAAAGAAATGTTGTAATAGAAGAGTTCAAAGAGCGCTACTTAAACCAACCTTACGGCGATGTTTGGCTGAGAATTTTACCTCTGGCATACAAAGAACATCCATATAATTGGGCCACCATTGGAAAAGAAATTAGTCATATCGAAAATGCTAATCTAGAAGATGTTAAATCATTCTTTTACAACTTCTACGCCCCTAATAATGCTATCATGGTAGTGGCAGGGAACATTACTTTGGAGCGAACCAAAGAGCTCTGTAAAAAGTGGTTTGAACCTATTCCGCGCAGAAACACGGTTATTAAACCATATCCAAAAGAGTCGGTTCAGACCGAAGCCAGAAAAGAGGATGTATACAGCGATGTGCCTGTTGACATGATTGTAAAGGCTTATCATATGGGCGGTAGATTAGATCAGGACTATTACGTATGCGACTTATTATCTGATATTTTGGGTGGTGGTAAATCGGCTGTTTTCTATAATAAACTGGTTAAAGAACAACGTTTATTTAGCGAACTTGATGCTTATATTAGCGGAGATACAGATCCTGGTTTATTTTTAATTGAGGGAAAACTTAGCAAGGGAGTAAGTTTTGAAACGGCTGAAGCTGCTATTATTAAAGAGTTAGAGGATTTTTCGAATACTTTAGTCGATGAAAAGGTTCTTACCAAGGTGATCAACAAAACCGAAACGAATATTCAGTTTGGAGATATTAGTCTCTTAAACAGAGCTATGAAATTAGCCTTTGCAGAGTTTTTAGGCGATTTAAGCTTAGTTAATACAGAAATCGATAAATACCTTGCCGTTGATAGA
Source organism: Bacteroidia bacterium (assembly GCA_022402405.1). Classification (GTDB taxonomy): domain Bacteria; phylum Bacteroidota; class Bacteroidia; order UKL13-3; family UKL13-3; genus B1. The sequence goes on from JAKRSG010000199.1 coordinate 1,704, forward strand.
GAAGCGCTGAAAAAAACAGCTAAAAACATGTTTACAGAAACTAATTGCTCAACCCTTTATTACCACGCAAAATGACCCAACTAAATCGCGCTATAGCACCTGGTTTTCACACCATAGAAAAGTTATATTTTCCTGAATATCATAAAATTGAAATTAAGGAAAATCTTTATTTGTATACACTTAAAGCCGGCACTCAATCGGTAATAAGACTAGATTTTATTTTTGATGCCGGACTTACACGACAGTTAAAAACGGCGCAGGCCAATTTTACAGCATCGATGTTAAGCGAGGGCACGAGAACTAAAACAGCA
>JAKRSG010000200.1 GCA_022402405.1 Bacteroidia bacterium
TCGGGATAGACACGATTAAAAAATCCCAGTAATCTTGAAATCTAGTAATCGTGTTAAGAATGATTTGTTAATGTTTAATTTGTATAATAGTCAAGTTTTTAATGTGAAAAACTTGACATTTATTCAAATTGACCTACATTTGTAAGATGAAAGTAGCAGTGCAAATACTCAATACCATAAAAACCATTCCCGAAAGCCAACCTTTTGGTTATGCTGATTTAGGTATTGAGCCAGCTAATTTTATGACAGCTGCTAAAGCATTGGAACGCTTACAAAAAAAAGGGATTATAAATAAAGTTTCGAAAGGAGTGTTTTATATACCACGCCAAACCGTATTTGGAACTTTAGGACCTGATAGCAATGGCATACTCAACAGATATTTATTTGAAGATGGCAGAAGAATAGCTTATGAAACAGGTTACTCCTTGTATAATAGTTTAGGTTTAACAACTCAAATGGCGTTTAGAATTAAAATTGCCACCACAAAAAAACGAATCAACATCAATAATGGTTCACTGCAAGTAAGTTCTGTAAAAAGTTATGTAGAAGTAACAGATGAAAACTATGTGCTTTTAGGATATTTAGATGCATTGAAAGATATAAAGCGAATACCCGACTGTTCAACCATCCAAGCTATAAAACGCATAAGTGCCTTAATAAAAACGTTAAATACCCAAAAACAGAAAGAAATAATTGAATACGCATTGTTTTATCCCGCTAGAGTAAGAGCACTGCTTGGAGCTATTTTAGAAAATTTAGGTGTTAAGACTAAACTCGACGTATTAAAAAATAGCCTTAACCCATTAACCAAAATCACTCTAAATATTAAAGAGAAAGATCTTCCCACTTTTAAGAATTGGAACATTGAATGAATCTACACAAAGACAACATAACTTTTCAGGATATGGTCTTGAATGCATCTTTATATTTCAATATTCCTTTTGCCTTTATAGAAAAAGATTATTGGATAACTTTAGTATTAAGTCGCTTGGCGAAATCTAAATACGTTGATGATGCTGTATTCAAAGGAGGTACATCACTCTCAAAAGGCTATAATTTGATAGAGCGATTTTCAGAGGATGTAGATATTGCCTTCATTAAAGATTTGGGTAAAACAGGTAATGAAATTAAAACCAGCATACGAACTATTGAAAAAGAAATAACGCCCGATTTAAAAGAGTTGCAAATGGATGGTGTAACCAGTAAAGGTTCAAGATTTAGAAAATCTGTTTTTGAGTATGTAACAACTGAAACAGGCAATTCAAATAATAAACTCATCGTTGAAATAAACTCATTTGTTAATCCTTTCCCTTATCAACGACTAACCATTCAGAGTATGTTGTTTGACTTTTTGATGCAAACAAGTAATGAAAAATACATTGAGCTATACAATCTCCAATCTTTTGAAGTGAACGTGTTGAGCAAAGAACAAACGCTATTAGAAAAGATGGCATCATTGATCCGCTTTTCATATAAAGAAAATACTATTGAAAGTATCTCTGAAAAGATAAGACACTTTTATGATTTGTTTTATTTAATGCAGAATCCGGAATGTGTGGAATTTGTTTCATCAGATTCGTTTAAGAAACAATTTGATGCTATTATTCTACAGGATAGAGAATTATTTGAAGAACCGAAAGATTGGCAAACTAAATCCATTTCAGAATCACCTTTAGTAAATAATTTTTCAACTTTATGGGTACACTTAAAAGAAAAGTATCAAACTGAATTATCTGCTTTAGCATATAGACCCATCCCTAATGAAAAAGAAGTTGCAAAATGCTATAGTGATTTAATGGAAAAAATTAAATGAAATAATTCAGATTAAATGAGTAAATATTTTTGAGACTTTTACATCGGCTTTATAAAACTAGGTATAGTTTGTATTTAAGTAGGATTTAAATTAAATTCGTTAGTATAAAAGATGCCTACGCAAACTAAAAATATAGAACCACTCGCCACATGTTTCATAGCATGCGAATCTAACTTAATTGGATTCAGAAAAACGGATAAAAGATTATTATCCTGCATGGGTGATACCATTCAATCTTCCTCTGCA
>JAKRSG010000003.1 GCA_022402405.1 Bacteroidia bacterium
TGCGAATTGATTCAGATTTTTGAATTGCTCTATATAAACCTTGTCTATTCTCATACTAATTCCAAATAGCCTTTTTCAGCTTCTTTAATTAATTTATCTTTCTCGATGAGCTTTTTCAATTCGGCATAAAAACCATCAATATTCCTCTCGTCATCAGACTTTCCATAAAATTTTGACATTTGCCATAGTTCTAAAGCTTGTAGTTTACCATGAATTTTTAAAAGTTCCTGTATTTCCATGAGCAGAGTATTTGAGTCATATTTTGATGAATGATATTTTAATTTTGAAGATTGTTGAATTATTTTTTGATTATCTGATGATTTTAATCCAAGTGCTTCACGTAGCGATTGTTGAAGAAGCATAGTACTATGGTTTTGAGAAAATAAAATTGTATTCTCCAATTTTGAACAATACAAAAAAATCTCTTCAATTCTATCCACGATTTGCTTTTGCACTTTTAGTGGTGGTACAGGAATCGGGAAATTAGCAATATTGGACATACTCAAATTAGCTCGGCCAGGGGCAAATTGCATCTTTAACATTAGTTCAATAACGAACTCAGAATTCATTAAATACAAAAGATAATTCTTGTTAATATACTCATGATCAAATCGTAGAATGCAAACTGCTTGATTAATATTGGCAACAAAATCTAATTCATAAAGTGCAGTACGACCTATCGATGCACCAACTATGTTGGTTAATAAATCTCCTTTTTGGAGAATAGATCTTGGTTCAATTTCATTGAACTTTGACTCAACAAAAGTTGAGTTAGTTAAATCAATTTTAAATGAATCAACATTTTTACTAGTAATAAATAGAATGCCTTTATCGTAACTGTCTACATATTTTACACCTTGCCAATTAGGAGATGAACCCTTTGTTATTGTTTCACATATATCACCGAGTCGACCCCAAGACCAGCTTTCTGGAATCTCAAATGGTATTTCCTCTTCAGTAATAACAGGTAGGGGTTTTTCTTTTTTGATTTTTTTTAATTCAATTAAAGCATGTTTGTGGACTTTAATTTTCTCTAATATTTCAGATGCATGTTCATGGCTTTGAATTTGCGCTGTCAATTTTCCTTGTATTGCATCCTTTAAAAAAGCTTGTCGTAGAATCTTTATTAATTCTAATTGCTTGGAAAGTTCATTATCCAAAGATTGAGAAACTTCTTGTGTTCTAAGAAATGCTTCTTTTGTTTCCTGTTGCTTTTCAATTTCAAAGTAGGGCAGTTTGTAATTCCCAAAAACTGTCAAACCAATAGCCTCCTTTGATGTCCCTGCTTTTGTATTTCTGACTATCTCATCTTTAAATGCATTAAAAATAAGATGATAAAACTTTATGTCTATTGGATATTTTTCTTCGTCTTTTGGAGTAAGAATGAAACAAAGATCACTCGAAATGAATTTCCCATTTACATAATGAGTTCTACCCAATGAACCCGAAGCAGCTGCCGCAAAAATCAATGCTTCGCAATCGTGTGTAAACTCATTGTGTGTTTTCCAGTCTGCTGCTGCTGTGATAAAGTCATAATCGCCTGGAGTAGCTTTTGTACTTTGTAGGGAGCCCTTCTCAAAGTGAAACAAGTCTTTAATTTTGACTAAACTCATTTTACCGCAGCCTTTAATTGATTAAACAATTCATTGCTTTTTTGAAAAGAAGAATCAAGCATTTTTATCAAATCTTCGCTACTATGTTCAACGCTTTCTTCAACTTTAGTTGGGTTTTTGATATCTAAATCATAATTGTGTTCAATAATGGTTTTTATATCCACTTTCCAACTGATTTCACTTTCCTTTCTATCATTCCACCAAGTTTTGATTGGGTCAAGTTCATCTAATTGTAGAGGCTTCGTTTTGCTGTATGCTTTTTGGTGTTCTGGTAATCTGTGCTCGTAATACCAAACTTCTTTGGTTTTTTCACCCTTGGTGAAAAAAAGCAAGTTAGTGGCCACAGTTGCATAAGGTTGAAATACGGAGTTAGGCAATCGAATAATGGTATGCAGATTACATTCCTCCAAAAGTTTTTGACGAACTCTTTCTTTGATTCCACCCCCAGTTAAAGAACCATCAGGCAGAACGATACCAGCTCTACCACCTTTTTTCAAAAGATGAACCATTAAAACCAAAAAGAGGTCGGCACTTTCCTTAGTGCGATAGTTTTGAGGGAAGTTTTTTTCATTGTTATTGGCTACTATGCCGCCAAATGGTGGATTTGCTAATATCACATTCACCCTGTTCTTTTCGGTGTAAGCACTCAGGGGCTGTTCTAAAGAATCTCTAAATGTGATGTTGGGCACTTCAACATCATGGAGAATCAAATTAGTGGTTGCCAACAAATAAGGAAGTGGTTTGTATTCCCAACCAATAATGTTGTTTGAGATACTTTCTAATTCCTCAACACTGTTGGCTTGTTTCTTTAAATGCTCTATTGCAGCTGTTAAATAACCACCTGTACCACAACTCGGGTCTAAAATCTTTTCTCCTAATTGTGGGTTAATCATTTCTGTGATAAACTCGGTAATCGCTCTAGGCGTGTAGAATTCGCCACTTTTTCCAGCACTTTGGAGTTCTTTCAGAATGGTTTCGTAAATCTCACCAAATGCATGGCGGTCTTTGGCAATGTTAAAATCTATTTCGTTCAGCTTGTTCAACACCTTACGGATATTGATGCCGCTTTTCATGTAGTTGTTATTGCCTTGAAACACTTCACGAACAATTAAAGCTCGTTTGTTGGGCAAATCATTCGTTACACCAACTTTAAGATTTCTGAGTTTTGGAAAAAGTTCACGGTCAACGAATTCTTGAAGCTTATCCCCAGTCATTCCTTCATCATCACCAGCCCAGGCATCCCAATGGAGCTCAGCAGGTATTGGGCTCACATAATCATCTTTTAGGGTTTCAAGTTCTTTGTCCTTATCAGAGAAGATTTTTAAAAACAGCATCCATCCCAGCTGTTCAATTCTTTGTGCATCACCATTCAATCCTGTGTCTTGCCACATGATTTTACGAATGCCATCTACTATTCCTTTTATGTTTGCCATTAAGCTCCAGTTTTATAAAGTTCTTGTTCTAATTCTTTGATTGCTTCCAAGTATTTGGCTTTACTTCCAAATTCTTTGATGATCTCAAGGGGTGAACCAAATTCATTGAGTGGTTTGACTTTTAGTACATCCATGCTTTCAATGTTCGTTACTCCTTCATCAGCGTATTTGTCCAAAAGTGCTTCCAAGACTTTTTTGGCTTGGTCACCATATTTGGTAAAGTAATTTCTTTTTTTCACGTTGTTTGCACGTTCCTTTCTAGTTAGTGGCGGTTGGTCAAATGCAACGTGACAGATTAAGTCAAATAAGTCAACTTCTCTATTTACTACATCTCTCAAAGCTTCAACCATTACACCTTGTTCTTCAAGTTCCTTGATTATGACCTCTTTCTTATCACTGCTATTCCATCTAGTCAAGAAGTCGTCCATTGAAGCATAATGGCCTTTTATCAGGTCTTTTGTATGGTCTTTTAAGCTTGTTGTAATCGGTTTTCCATTGTTGTCAAAATACATTTCCCGACTTATCAAAACTGAAACATCAACACCATTTACATACACTTTTTGCCTTGGTTCACTCACCATTCCGGGTTGAAATTCAGTTTCAGGATATCTAATTGTTGGTTTAATTTCTATTTCCTCTCCAGATTCCTCATCAATAATGGGTGTTTGAATATTTTCTTCTTCGTCAACAATACCACCCAAGTCTGTATCTTCCGAAACGGGTTTAACTCGAATGGGGTCTCCATCAAAATCTTTATCAGCAAATAAGTCTGTGACGTTTCTGAAATCGAGAATGGTAAAGTACATTTTCCCAAATTCTTCATTTATTCTAGTGCCACGACCCACAATCTGTTTGAATTTTGTCATTGATTTTATTTCTGCATCCAACAC
>JAKRSG010000021.1 GCA_022402405.1 Bacteroidia bacterium
CATAAAAGGATTTTTTCTCAACATTACAGACGATAATCTTTTTCTTAAAGAAAAGCTCTCATAATCCTTGAATAAATCGCGCAACGAAAAAGGCCTATCTACAAAAAACACTCGATTATTCTTGCTCAATTCTTTGGCAACAGCTACCGCAGAACCCGCTAATGGTTGATCCCACCTGATAACAGAAAATATGATTATGTCTTTACCTGTTACACTCATTTTTGAGAAGTCATACCTTTAGTAAAACAATGCCTGCACCTAGCCTCATATGTATCTGTTTCGCCCAACATAATAAGGGCATCATGATTACTTTTTCTAAACGAATGATTGGCTAAATCGCCGCAAACCATACAAATAGCATGCACTTTGGTAACATATTCTGCCACAGCCATAAGTTTAGGGATAGACCCAAAAGGTTTACCCAAATAATCCATATCTAATCCAGCAATAATTACTCGCTTGCCTTGCTCAGCTAATTTTTCGCAAACGTAAACTAATTCGTCATCAAAAAACTGAGCCTCGTCTATAGCCACTACATCTGCATCATTAACCATAAGCAAAATATTGAGCGAACTATTAACAGCCGCCGCTTGTATGGCATTTTCATTATGCGAAACAACCTGAGTTTCGTCGTATCTTACATCGATGCTTGGTTTAAACAATTCCACTTTCTGGTTCGCAATCTTGGCTCGGGTAACCCTCCGTATCAACTCCTCTGTTTTACCAGAAAACATAGAACCGCAAATAACTTCTATCCATCCACGTTTTAATTGTTGATGGTATCGTGGTTCTATAAACATTTGGTCGCTCATGTAGTGTTTTAATTTCTATTCTATATAGGCTACTAATATCCGAAAATGTTGATTAATCTTACCAAAGAAAGTTAAAATTTGTAAAAAAATAATTCCTTAACATGAATTCACTGCAATTAATAAACAAGATAAAATCTAAATCAGAAGATTTTAGCGAAAACATTCATGGTCTCCTCCATGCAAATCAAAGTCTAAACAGAATCCAAAAAGACTTACTGGCTAAGCAGTGTTTAGACCTTTACGAATTGTTGCTCAAGCTAAAAACAGAAGAGGAATTAATAGAAGAGCGCCCAATTATCTCACCTATAAAAGAAGAGCCTATAGTTCGTCCTGAACCAAAACTTGAAGCTACGCCAGTGCCAGAACCTATCCCTGAACCTCTTGTTCAAGAAATCGTTTCAGAACCTTTTTCGGTTATCACTCCTGCTCCAGAACCAGAAATTGTTACTCCAGAAACAAAACCTGAGCCTTTGCCTTTGGTTCAGGCCGAAAACTTCCAGGAAGTATTAAACTGGGCAGATGAACACGAAGAAAGCCTGGATGCTATTGTAGAAAAAGTAGCTTTCAAAGAGGAGGAAAAACCAAAGCCGGTTCAATCAGAACCTGTTTTGCCTGAGATTAATATCAATAAGGTAACAGAAAATAAGCGCATTCAATACACCGTAATGCCAGATGTTTCTAAACCTGAACCGTTTAACTCAAACTTCAAAGACAAAGCTCCCACTTACAATGAAAAAATGGGCATCAATAATCCACCTGTGTTGGTACCATTAGCCGACAAAACCATTGAAGCACCAATAGACAATATAAAAGGTGCCATTAACTTAAATAAGAAAATTGCCTTTGTAAAAATGCTTTTCAATGAAAATGTAGTAGAATACGCCAAAGCGATAGAGCGTTTAAATAATGCTATCGATTTTACTGATGCTATGAGAATACATAACGAACTCAAACATCAACAACAATGGGATAACCAAAATGAATTGGTTCAAGAATTAGAAAGACTCATCAAACGAAGATTTCCTAACTAAACTATAAACTAAATCCTTTAACATTAAACCCCTAACTGAACCCATAAAAAAAGCCATCCGATAATTCGGATGGCTTTTTTTATGGGCCTTAATTAAATTTAATCTCTAATCAAGGTTATAGTTCCTCTTACAACAGACTCGGCAGTTTGACCACGTAATCTGTATTTCAAGATGAAGTAATAGGTTCCTTCAGGACTCTCTTCACCGGTGTTGTTTACTTTACCGTTCCATCCTAATTTAGAATCAGTAGTTTCGAACACCTTACCACCCCAACGGTTCCAGATGGTTAACTCAAACAACTCGTCGCCAGAAACCTTAACTTTATAGGTATCATTCTTACCATCGCCATTTGGAGTAAATACATTCGGAATCTCAATCTCAGTAGTAAAGTTATTGGTTACCGTTTTACAAACAGAGTCGTAACAATTCTGCAACCCTTCTGTCATGGCCCAAATACATACTAAGAACGAACCAGTATCATTTTTCAGGTCTAACAATCCAAAATGGTATTTAGGATCATCATCACTTGGCACTAATATTTCGGTATGAACCGTTCCATCTGGTTTGTAAACTCTCCAAATATAACTTGATGCCAATGTGCTATCACTCATATTCCATACATTGTACTTAGGTAAACCTAAACTATCAATAGATAAGTCTGCCTTAGCCTTAACCGCCTTCACTTGGATGGTATCAAAAGCTTCACAAGCAGGAGTATTAGGAATAAAGCGCGTACTATGCATCACTAAATTGTAATTACCTGTTTGGTTAAACACATATTTAAATGATGAGTCTTGTGCAAAGTTAGTTTTGAAAGCTGTATCTGATATCGCTGAGAAATCTTCGTTATACGCATACATCCTAAACTTTGTAATGGTATCACCATCCGATAAGTTTCTTACATTAAATACTTCGCCCACGCACACAACGTCTTTTGTTGCCTCTAACTCTACATGGTACGGATCTTTCACATAAACCTTAATAGCATTCTCTAATCCATCCACTGTATCTGGTATAAATATAGCAGGACAAGTAGACAATACCGGAGGATTCTTATCATAACCTACTGCAGTTATATAATATACACCTGCTTTGTCGTATGTAATGGTTATGGTATCCGGATTATTAGTAGAAACAGTATTATAGTTACCATCTGCTCTTCCAGAACGTACCAAAGTAGAACCAGTTACAGAAATATTTGCAGAGTCATTTGGATAACTTACCACTTTAACGGTGTATGGAGTACAACCTAAGGTATCAGACAATAGCTTAATTCGTGGTCGCGGACCAGAGATGTAGATATCTTGTCTAGTAGTATCAAAACAACCTTGGTTCGTTTCTACTACCATCATAACCTTATACCAACCATTCTTTCTGTATGGATAGAACGGATTTAACAAGGTAGATCTGTAATCATCTTTACCATAACCGTAATCGCCAAACCACCATCTGCGCTCCTTAATTTGATCACAAGAAACGCCAGTGTATATGAAACAATCATCCACTATATAAGATGAATCAAAGAATACAGTAGGGTCGCTACAAGCGAAGATTCCTTGGCTCTTAAATTTAGCTACCGGCTCAACTACATCTTGGTACATAAAACAAGTATCAAAATAACCTACGGTATCTCTAGAAATCATAGATATCTTGAACCTACCTGGCTTGGTAAATCTAAATTTAACATTTTTACCATGTGCATCAATAATACCATCCGATTCAAAATCCCAATAGATACGTTCAAAGAAGTTGGTATCTATCTTGAAACAGAAGTTTAAATTACCTTGTTGTACGAAGTTCCAACCTACTGGGCAACTTGTACCAACAGTAGAATAGAATTTAGTTGGGTTAACAGATGTTTTA
>JAKRSG010000201.1 GCA_022402405.1 Bacteroidia bacterium
GGAGTTTCATGGCTTGGCCTACGGCCACCACGAAACTCTAGCTGTTATAGCCAGTTTTTCTATTTTCCATCGTCAAAGTCATCAATAAGGTCTTGTTGGTTTATGATTGGTTTCCAATTCTTGTCCTTTTCAAAACCTTCGTCCAAATCAGGCTTATAAAAGTCTATTGGTTGTGTTAGACTGTCTAGTGAAAACCATAATAATTGTTCGTCTTTCAACCACTCTTGTTTGTCGTCATAACCATTTATTTTCTTTTGGTTTTCCCAAGTCAAAGACCCGCAGTAACCACATTCCTTTTTGTCAGAAGTAATTGCGATATAACCACATATTTCACAAGTCTGCAAGATCGACCTTTTTATTTTAGTCGAAACAACTAAGGTCGTTGCACATATCCCGATTAAAAGTAGTACTAACGATGTTTTTATGAATGTCGACTTAGATTTTGATAAATGTAAAAATACAGCCCCAACTGCACCTCCAAGTCCACCAAAAAGTCCTGCAAATAAAATTCTGTTTAAAGAACTGTCACCATATATGTCACCAAGTTTGCCTAAAACGATTACTGGTGTCACTAAAAATAATGCCGTCCAAATTTGTTCCTTTATGTCTGTCTTTTTAGTCATTGTTGTGTCGTCCTAAAATTGGCTATAACGTTTTGCCTTTAGTTTGCATTGGGATAAAAAGTTATAAATTCCGAAGGAGAAACGGGTGACCTAAAACGTTTTGTAGGATTGTGGTCCTATTAGCTGCATTAGTCCCGTTTCACACTTTCGGACTTGCACGTACTAATTGGAATGTTGGGCTTTGAGGCCCGTTAAAGGCGATAGCACAGCAAGTTTATTTTTTTTCTTAATACGAATATATGAAAAATGTAAAAGAAACAGTAGGTATTGATGTGTCTAAACTAACTTTAGATGTTTTTATTCACACATTAAAAGATCACGCTCAATTTGAAAATAATCGCAGAGGTTATTTGAAAATCCTTAAATGGTTAAAATCTAAGCAAATAAACCTAAATGAGGTATTGTTTTGCTTTGAACACACAGGCTGGTATTGCATTATTTTAAGCTACTTCTTAAAGGAAAATAGCATAGACTATTGCTGTATCAATCCAATGGAAATTAAGCGCTCTATGGGTCTAAAAAGGGGTAAAAGCGATAAGGCAGACTCAAAAGAGATTGCTTATTATGCCTGGCTAAGACGAAGTGAATTAGCGCCTTCAATTCCACCTGCCAAAAACATCATCGAATTACAAAGAATGATGAGTTTAAGAGAACAATTTGTAAAGCAGCAAACTGCGCTAAAGAACCTGCGAAAAGGAATGGAGCAAATAACTGTTAAAGGACAGACAGATGCTTCCATTATGGCGTTGGATGACACTTTAAACCATTTAGAATTTCAAATAAATAGGATTGAAAAGGCTATGGATGCACTCATTAAATTGGATCAACAGTTGAATAAAAACTATAAACTGTCAAAGAGTGTAAAAGGTGTTGGCCCAATTTTAGCTATTCAAATGCTTCTACATACCCACAACTACAGCCGTTTTGCCAGTTGGCGACAATTCTCTTCATACTGCGGATTGGTTCCGTTTCCATATCAATCAGGAACAAGTATCCATGGAAGAGATAAATCACACCCAATAAGTGACCGTAAAATGAAGAGCTTACTTTCCATGTCTGCTATAAGCGCCATTCAACACGATAAAGAACTAAAGAATTACTACTCAAAAAGGGTAGAAGAAGGGAAACCTAAAATGGTTGTACTAAACATTATCCGTAATAAAATTGTCGCAAGAATTTTTGCGACAGTTAACAGAGGAACTCCCTTTGTTCCCTTAAGTAATTTTGCAGCCTAAAAAAATTAAGAAAAAGCTTGCTTTTGATCTTGGAATGCCGCTTTGCGAAGGCGGGGATTTTCAGCACTAAACTTCATTAGATGCACAAAGCTTGAATTTAGCTCTTCACTTTCATAGAAGCAACAACCCCCCGCTTTTGCAAAACGGCTGTTGAACTAAACCTCAGGTAGCATTAGTTAAAGTTTATTATATTGTTGGTGT
>JAKRSG010000202.1 GCA_022402405.1 Bacteroidia bacterium
GAACTAAAAGAAGTTCTTAAACATGTTGCAGAGCAACTTAATAGCCAAGTCCAGCCCATTGACAATAGCGTAGAGGTAAAATATTACGAGAAAAGCGAATTTGAGGTTCATCTAAAGTTTAGCGGCGATACGCTTATTTTTATGATGCATACCAATATTTTCGATTTCGACCAACAGCATTATATTCACAACTCGCCTTACGTAAAGGAAGACCCTATGAGGGAATTTTGCGGCATGATTCAAATTTATAATTTCTTGGCCGATTCTATTAAATACAACCGAGAAGGTGATGTTGGTTATTTAGTTGGCAGGTTATTTATAAACAAAGACTTACATTTCTTTATAGAAGGTAAGCGACCACTTGCTTATCTATTTGGCGATTTTGGTGCAAACAAAATTGAAAAAGGAGCGCTAGAACAAATTATAGTTGGAGCCATAAATTATTGTTTAAACTTTGATTTGATTGCCCCACCTATAGAAAACATGAGCTTTATTACACTTGAACAGAAAAATCTCATGAGCTACAGCAGCGGAATGCCAACAGGGAAACTACTCGGTTTTAGAAGTCACCTCGACAATGAAAGTAGAGATTAGGCATATCTTGCCATTTTAACCGCTTTTAGACCAATACGTCCCTTTCTTTTCCAAAAAACAGAAAGGGATTTTTTTTGCATGCCAATGTGACAATTAATTTAATCTTAAATACCCACAAAAATAAAATTCGGTTCGAACCAAAAAATGCTGGAGAATGCCCATAAAACAAGGATTTTTTAGGGAGGCAACAAAATTGTAAATCTTAAGATTACGATTTAATTGTATGAGTATTTGGTATAATTTATGCCAATAAGGAAAAATAATATAAATTTACAGCCCTTTGCCTCATAGCAGAGGAAAATCAGAGAGAACCTACATATATGATTGGAAGCATTTTTAAAGGTATTACCAAAATTTTTGGAAGTAAGACCGACCGTGACTTGAAGGAATTATATCCCATTGTTACCCAGATTAACACTGTTTACGAACAATTAAGAAACATCAGTGACGATGAGTTGCGAGGAAAAACAGCTGAATTTAAGCAGCGTATTCAGAGCAGACTTCAAGAGATAGACAATACCTTAGCAGAAATATTAGAAGAAACTAAAGAAGATCAAATTGATTTGCTTAAAAAAGACAAGCTTTTCAAAGAGATGGAAGTCATCCGTAAAAAGCGTGATGAAGAATTAGAGGTTGTTTTAAACGAATTGCTTCCCGAAGCCTTTGCAGTTGTTAAGGAAACGGCTCGCAGGTTATCAGAAAATAAGCAGTTAGTAGTTGTTGCAAACGATTTCGACAAAGAACTAAGTGCTAAAACCAGAGTTAAAAAGCCCGTAAAAATTGAAGGCGATAAAGCCATTTGGAGTAATACTTGGGAAGCAGCCGGCCAAACGATAACATGGAACATGGTACATTACGATGTTCAGCTTATTGGTGGTATGGTTTTGCACAAAGGTAAAATCTCTGAGATGGCTACTGGTGAGGGAAAAACCTTGGTTTCTACTTTACCTTCTTACCTGAATGCTTTAGCTGGTTTAGGAGTTCATATTGTAACGGTGAACGATTATTTGGCTCGACGAGATTGCGAGTGGAACGCTCCCCTATTCGAATTTCATGGATTAAGTGTAGATTGTATTGATTACCATCAACCAAATTCTCCAGAAAGAAGAAAGGCATACCAAGCTGATATTACCTATGGTACTAATAATGAGTTTGGTTTCGATTATCTAAGAGATAACATGGCCAACAGCTTAGACGAATTGGTTCAGCGCAAACACCACTACGCTATGGTGGATGAGGTGGATTCTGTATTAATTGACGATGCTCGTACTCCTTTGATTATTTCTGGTCCGGTACCAAGAGGCGACGACCAACAATTTTACGCCTTAAAACCAAGGATTGAGAAATTAGTTAATGCCCAAAAAACATACTTGAGCACAGCTTTAGCTGATGCCAAAAAATTGATAGCCGCCAACAACGAAAAAGAAGGTGGTTACAAACTTTATCAAGCCTATAGAGGTTTGCCTAAAAATACTGCACTTATTAAGTTTTTAGGAGAACAAGGAATAAGACAAATATTAAACAAAACAGAAAACTACTATATGCAAGACCAGCAAAAGGAAATGCATAAAGTAGATAAAGACTTATACTTTGTAATTGATGAAAAATTAAATTCGGTAGACCTTACAGAAAAAGGTGCAGAATTTATTACTTCATCTGGAGAAGACCCACATTTCTTTATTATTCCAGATGTTGGAACCGAGATAGCAGAAATAGAAAAATCGAGCCTACCTGAAGAAGAAAAATTAAAACGCAAAGAACAATTGATGCTCGATTTTACTATTAAATCTGAGAGAATTCACACCATCAATCAATTGTTGAAAGCCTACTGTATGTTTGAACGCGATGTAGAATACATTATTCAAGACAGCAAGGTAAAAATTGTAGATGAACAAACAGGTCGTGTGCTAGACGGTAGAAGATATAGCGACGGCTTGCATCAGGCAATTGAGGCCAAAGAAAATGTAAAAGTAGAAGCCGCTACACAAACTTATGCTACTGTAACTTTACAAAACTTTTTTAGAATGTACCATAAGCTATGTGGTATGACTGGTACAGCTACTACAGAAGCAGGTGAATTCTGGGAAATCTATAAATTGGATGTAGTAGAAATACCAACCAATAGAGCTATTTCAAGAAAAGACGATGAAGACGTTATCTACAAGACAAAACGCGAAAAATACAATGCCGTAATCGATGAAATTGTGCGACTAACAGAAGCTGGAAGACCTGTTTTAGTTGGTACAACCTCGGTTGAGGTGAGTGAATTGCTGGGAAGAATGTTGGCCATGCGTAAAATTAAACACAATGTATTAAACGCAAAACAGCATCAAAAAGAGGCAGATATTGTAGCAGAGGCCGGTCAGAAAAGTGCCGTAACCATTGCTACAAATATGGCAGGTAGAGGAACCGACATTAAGCTAGGTGAAGGAGTAAAAGAAGCTGGAGGTCTCGCGATTATTGGCACTGAACGCCATGAAAGCAGAAGGGTTGATAGACAGTTGAGAGGTAGAGCAGGCCGACAAGGAGATCCAGGTTCATCGAAGTTCTTCGTTTCCTTAGAAGATGATTTGATGCGTTTATTTGGTTCAGAACGTATTGCTGGAATTATGGATAAATTGGGAATGAAAGAAGGCGAGAATATTGAGCATTCTCTCATTACCAAGAACATTGAAAGAGCTCAAAAAAGAGTAGAGCAAAACAACTTTGGTATTCGTAAAAGATTATTGGAATACGATGATGTAATGAATTCTCAGAGAGAGGTTGTTTACAGTAAACGTAGAAATGCATTATACGGAGATAAACTTGCTTTAGATATCAGCAATATGCTTGCAGACACCTGCGAAGAGCTTGTTGAGACCTATCAAGAACAAAAGAACTACACTGAGTTTAAGTTTGAGGTAATGCGTATTTTTGCTTATGAAACCAGCATTGGTGAAGATGCATTTTTAGGAGGTAAATTACATGCAGTAAGTGATCAATTATTTGATGAATTACTAGCACATTACCATCACAAAACAGCTGAAATGGCCAAAACAGCTTGGCCTGTTATTCAAGATGTTTACACGAATAAAGGCTCACAATTTGAATCTATTGCTGTGCCAATTACGGATGGTATACATCAAATGCAAATTCCAGTTAATTTAAAGAAAGCATTCGAAACGGAAGCAAAAGAAATTAGTAAAACCTACGAAAAATTTGCTTCCTTGTTTGTTATCGATAATGATTGGAAAGAACATTTAAGAGAGATGGACGATTTAAAACAAAGCTCTCAAAATGCAGTGTTTGAGCAAAAAGATCCATTGTTGATTTATAAGTTAGAATCGTTTAACTTGTTTAAGGGCATGTTATCTAGAATAAACAGACAAGTATTAGGTATGTTGTTTAAAGGGTTTATTCCGGTAGAAAATGCCGCTGAAGTAAAACAAGCAGAGCAGCCAAAGAAGATAGATAGCAGTAAACTAAAAACTTCTAGAACGGATGATTTAGCAGAAGCACAAAGAAATAATCAGGCCGCTGCACAAGGCTCTCAAGAACCACAAAAACCAGCGCAAGTAAAAGGAGTAGTTAAGATTGGAAGAAACGATGCTTGTCCGTGTGGCAGTGGTAAGAAATATAAATCTTGTCATGGAAAAGATGAATTAAACTAAGGCAATTGAGCATGAACATTTCAAAACATATAGAACACACCAACCTAAAGCCCAATGCGGTTGCAGAAGACATAGTAAAACTGTGTGCTGAAGCAGTTGAGCATGGATTTTATGGAGTTTGTGTACCACCCTATTTTGTTCAATTAGCCAAAAAGTCCTTAAAAAAAGCGACTGTTAAAATTATCAGTGTAGCAGGTTTCCCGTTTGGATACAACACGGTTTCTAGTAAGGTTGAAGAAACCAAAAAAGCTATAAACTCTGGTGCCGATGAAATTGACATGGTAATAAATATTGCTGCTTTTAAAAGCGGAGATATTGCTACTGTTCAAAACGATATTCAGGCTGTTGTTACTGCCTGCCATTTACAAAACAAACAGGTTAAAGTAATAATTGAAACCTGCTACATGAGCGAAGATGAAATAAAAACTCTTTGCAAAATTTGTTCTGATTGTGAAGCGGATTTCGTAAAAACCTCTACTGGTTACGGTACAGAAGGTGCAACTGTAGAAGCTGTTAAATGGATGCGTAAAAATCTTTCATCTAAAACCAAAATAAAGGCTGCTGGAGGAATAAAAACCAGAGAGTTTGCTGAAGAACTTATTGCTGCAGGTGCTGATAGAATTGGAAGTTCCGCGAGTATTCAGTTGGTTCAAACCGAAATATAATATTATGAAAAAGATCTTATGTTTATTCTTTTTATTAAGTGCCATACCTTATGTTTGGGCGCAGAATAATGTATTTGTTAAGGCTGATCCAAAGCTTGATTCTTTGGTCAATAAAAACCTTGAAATAAACAAAGGAAATCAAACATTAGACGGCTACAGAATACAAATATTTGCAGGTTCTGATAGAAATAATGCGCAAGCTATGCGCTCTAAATTCATAACAGAATTTCCAGATGAGCAGGTGTATTTAATTTACCAGCAACCCTATTTTAAACTGCGAGTAGGCGATTATAGAAACTTAATAGAAGCCCAAGGCATGTACAAAAAACTACAAAAACAATTCGAACAATTATTAATAGTACCAGACAAAATTAACTTACCCAAATTATAACATGAAACTTGTAAGCTATACACATCAAGGAAGTACTCAGGTAGGTATATTCCACAACGACTTGATTTATCCGTTTAAAGCATTAGATGCACAACTTCCCACAAGTATGATTTCATTCTTACAAGGTGGTGAGAAGTTAATGGATTTAGCCAAGAATTATGATCTAAAAATTAAGGCTAATCCCGATTCATTTGAGTCGGTAAAAGTAGCAGAGGTAAAATTAGAAGCACCTGTTCCTAATCCAACTTCGTGCCGCGATGGCTATGCTTTCAGGCAGCATGTGGCTGCAGCCAGAAGAAATAGAGGAGTGCATATGATACCAGAGTTTGATCAATATCCTATTTTCTATTTCACCAACCATAACGCGGTGCAAGGTCCTGGCGATATTTATTGCATGCCCGATCATTTCCAAAAGTTGGATTTTGAATTAGAAGCTGCTATTGTTATTGGTAAAAAAGGTAGAAATATTACTGCCGCAGAAGCCGACAACTACATAGCTGGTTATATGATTATGAATGATATGAGCGCCAGAACTCTTCAAATGGAGGAAATGCTCTTGAATTTAGGTCCAGCCAAAGGCAAAGATTTCTCTACTGTTATTGGACCGTATTTTGTTACACCCGACGAATTAGAACCATACAAAATTCCAGCAAAACCTGGTCATGTAGGCAATAACTACGACTTAAAAATGAAGTGTTGGGTAAATGGTATTTTGGTGAGTGAAGGTAGTGTTGGTGATATGGATTGGACCTTTGCAGAAATCATAGAACGTTGCGCCTATGGTGTAGATATTTTACCTGGCGATGTTATTGGCTCTGGTACTGTAGGAACAGGCTGTTTCTTAGAATTAAACGGAACTGGTTTACTTAATAATCCAGATTTTAAACCACAATGGTTACAAGATGGAGATGTGGTAGAAATGTCGATTGATGGCTTAGGATTACTAAGCAATACCATCAAAAAAGAGAATACCGATTTTAGTTTGCTAAACATGAAAAAATCGTTAGCACAATAAAGTGAATGAACTCTTTTAAACAACGTAGTTATGAACTCGAATTATTAGACCAATCTGATATTCCAAGTTCTGATTTATACAGAAATTTAGAAGAGTTAAACACCATAAACACCTTACTTGGAGGCCATGCTGTTACCCTAAACGGCATGGCTTCTTTCGTTTTTGAACCTACTAAAACTTACACCGTTTTAGATATTGGTTGCGGAGGTGGAGATAATTTAAGAAGCATTGCCATTTGGGCCAGAAAAAAAGGTATACAACTACAATTAGTAGGTTTGGATTTAAAAGCAGATTGCATAGAATTTGCTCAAAAAAGATGCAAAGATTTTGAAGAAATAAGCTTTGTATGCTCAGATTATAAAAGCTTTCTGGCTGAACCAAAACATCGCTACGACATCATCCTAAACTCATTGTTTTGCCACCATTTTAAAGAAAAAGACTTAGCAGAACTATTTACCTATATGAGAGAAAACTCTGATTTAGGTTTTTTTGTTAACGACTTACATCGAAATCCACTTGCCTATTATAGTATTAAATGGATAACCCAGTTTTTCTCTAGGAGTTATCTGATAAAAAACGATGCTTGTTTGTCGGTAAAAAGAGGATTTTCTCGAGAAGAACTCAAACAATTATTGCCAGAAACTGCTTTTAAGAATATAAAAATTACTTGGAAATGGGCATTCAGATGGTTAATAGTTTTTAAGCATGACTCATACAATCGTATATGATGCCGCCATTATTGGTGGGGGCTTAGGCGGATTAACCTTGGCTATTAAATTGGCACAAAAAGGCCATTCGGTTTTATTGTTAGAAAAAGAAACATACCCTTTTCACAAAGTTTGCGGTGAATATATTTCATTAGAAAGTTATGATTTTTTAGAAAGCTGCGGACTTAATTTATCTGATTTACAGGTTCCCATAATTACCCAATTAGGTGTAAGTGCTCCAAACGGAACCTATTTAAAAAGCGAATTACCCTTAGGAGGATTTGGTATTAGCAGGTTTACCCTCGATAAATTACTATTTGATTTATGTTTAAAAACAGGTGTAATAGCACTTCAAAATTGCAAGGTAAATACAGTAGAATTTAATCAAAATTTATTTACTATTCAAAGCAGTGAAGGACTTTTTAAAGCTCGGTATACCTTTGGGGCGTATGGAAAAAAAAGCAATTTAGACATTCACTTAAACCGAGATTTTACCAAAGAAATTAAACAGGGTAAAAGCAATTATATCGGAGTAAAATATCATATAGAAATCCCCTTCCCAGATAATTTAATTGAGCTGCATAATTTTGAAGATGGCTACTGCGGCATATCCAAAATTGATGGCAACAAATACTGTTTATGCTACCTAAGCACCCAAGAAAACCTGAGCAAAAACAGCAATCAAATTAAGGAAATGGAGAGAAATATTCTCTTCAAAAATCCCTACTTAAAAAAAATCTTCAGTGAAGCCAAATTCTTATACCAAAAACCTCTTGTAATTTCTCAAGTTCGGTTTGAACCAAAGCCGGTGATAGAGCAGCATGTTATTATGTTAGGCGATGCCTCTGGTTTGATTGCACCTTTATGTGGGAATGGAATGAGTATGGCCATGAGAGCTGCGGATATTATAAGTAAAATTTTCCCTTCAGACCTTGAGAGTGAAAAGGTACGTGCAGACTTTGAAAGGCAATATAAAAAACTTTGGAAGGCAAATTTTTCTACCCGATTAGCCTTCGGAAGGAGTTTTCAAAAATTATTTGGTTCAGCCAAAATTACCTGGCTAGTTATTGTACTACTTAAACCATTCCCAAGCTTGCTTAAAAAACTTATTCGGTTAAGTCATGGAGAAAAGTTTTAAGAACAAGTCACGAACATTTGAATGAAACTTTTCTAAAAGCTTGCTGTTTCTACCTATATGAAAAATTATTTAGTAGTAGGTGGCAGCAGTGGAATTGGACTAGATATAGCCAAAAATTTAGCCCAAGCTGGCAATCAGGTTACGGTATTAGCTAGAAGTTGGAAAGAAGATACTCTGCCAGAAAACATACATTTTAGTGCGGTTGATATAAGTTTAGACGAGCCCGAGTTTCCGGCTATTTCGGAGGCAATAGATGGCTTAGTTTATTGTCCGGGTACCATTAATTTGCGTCCGTTTAAAGCTATGAAGCAAGCAGAGTTTATGAACGATTTACAGATTAATTATTTGGGAGCCATAAAAAGTATTCAGAAATATTTACCTCAATTACAAATGAGCTCTCATCCTTCTATTGTTTTATTTAGCACGGTTGCAGTAAAAAAGGGCATGCCATTTCATGCGAGTATTGCCGGAGCAAAAGGTGCTGTAGAAGGCCTAACTAAATCCTTAGCTGCTGAGTTTGCTCCAAAAATAAGGGTAAATGCCATAGCACCATCCCTTACAGAAACTCCCTTAGCGGCTAAATTATTGAATACAGAAGCCAAAATCTCTTCCGCAGCTGAACGCCATCCACTCAAAAAAATTGGTTCAGCCCAAGACATTAGTAAAGCATGTTTGTATTTACTAAATGCAGAATGGGTAAGCGGAGAAATACTTTCGGTAGACGGCGGAATGAGTAGCATTGGCTCTTAACATGGAAAAAATATTAAGAAAAAACGATATTGGTTCATTAGAAAAACAGTACAGAACCAACTTAATAAACGGTTTACATGGGTTTAAGTCGGCGATGCTAATTGGCACACAAAATTTAGAGGGGTTAACAAATTTGGCTCTCTTCTCCCAAGTAATTCACATAGGAGCCAATCCGGCCATGATGGGCATTTTGCATAGGCCTGTAAGTGTAGAAAAGCATACGTATGAAAACATCATGGCTACGCATCAGTTTACTATAAATCATGTGCCATTAGAGATGTATAAACAAGCTCATCATACTTCTGCTAGATACGAAAGAACGGAAAGCGAGTTTGAGCATGCCGGATTTCATCCATATTATTCGAGCCAGTTGATTGCTCCATATGTAGCTGAAAGTCCTATTAAAATAGGCCTTTCATTAGCAGAAATAATTCCGGTAAAAAGCAACAACACCCTGCTAATAGTTGGAAGCATAGAAGAAATAATTATAGACGACTCTGCGTTATGTGAGGAAGGTTTTATAGATTTGGATCAGACCAAAACAGCATTGGTTCATGGCTTAGAAACCTATTATAAAGCAGAAAAAATAGAACGACTTGCATATGCTAAACCACATAAAAAATAATTTACTTTTACTCTTTAGTTTAGGGAGTATAACGAGCAGTTTGGTATCTTGCCAATCGAGTCAGGATAAAAAAACAGCAAACACATATAACAAGGCAAAAATGGAATTACAAACAAATGAGAAATTAGATTCTGCCATTTTAGGGGCAGGATGTTTTTGGTGTGTAGAGGCCGTGTTTCAGAGAGTACCAGGAGTTAAACAGATACTTTCTGGGTATAGCGGCGGACAATTAGAAAATCCCAGTTATGAGGCTGTTTGCGATGGTAGCACCGGACATGCAGAGGTAATTAAATTGGTTTATAATCCAGAGGAAGTAAGTTTTGCCACCCTCCTATCTGTGTTTTGGCAAACCCACGACCCAACCACACTAAACCGACAAGGAAATGATATTGGTACACAATATCGCTCGGCCATATTTTATTTGAATGAGGAGCAAAAAACAACAGCAGAAAAACTTAAAAAAGACCTAGATGCAAGTGGAGCGTTTGGTGCCCCAATTGTAACAGAGATAAGTGCATTTACAAACTTCTATCCTGCCGAAGAATACCATCAAAACTACTATAACCAGAATAGCTCGCAAGGATATTGCAGATATGTTATAGCACCCAAATTAGAGAAGTTTGAGAAAGTATTTGGAGAGCAGTTTAGGAAGAAATAATAGCTTATAACAGAATGTAAAAAGCAGCGCGAGTAACCAGAATATTATTTAACCCATGTCTTATTAAAGCAGCACGAGCGGTACTCAATTTAATTTCTTCAGGCGAATAATAGTCTTCAGATTCAATTAACTTCCCAAACATCAAGATAGGCAAGTTATATTCTAAGGATAAATCTATTACATATTTATCCTTGTATATTCTTCTAAAACCACCTGCATAGCCAATAGAGAAATCTATGGCCGAACCAGCATCAATTTCTTCTTTGTTATTGTTTAGATATGCATTGTTAAATTGAGTAAAACCAAGCGTTAAGCCTCTATAAGAACCAGCAGGAGCACAATGCTGAAAAGCTTTTTGAAACCTCAATTTCAAATTAAACATGGAGCTCTTGCTGTAACTAAAATCTGCATTACCTAGTCCGTATGAGTCGATATCATTCTTACCATAAACACCCACTTGTTGGAAGGTAGCATCTAAAACCATGGTTCTAATATTGCTTGTTACATATCCCAAACTTACACCCACTTGAGGCGGATTAAACATATAGAATTGAGATTCCCCTTTTGAATTGATAGAGCTTGCAGCACCATTAAATAATCCATAAATATTGGGCATATACAAAACTGTAGCACCAACAATTCCTCTTTTACCTAAATATCCAGCCACCTTTTGAGCAAAAACATTATTAGATAGGCAACTTATAGAACCCACAATTAGGCTCAATAAAACTAACTTATTCTTCATTTTTTGATAGAATTAAAAAAGTTATAAAACTCAGCCTTCATTAAATCTTTATGGTCGGGAGAATCATATTCTGCCGAGTAATCTGCCACTACTTTACCTGTTTTAATATCTACAATGGGAATAGAAATAGCACTATACCTTTGATATTTAAACAATGATACCATAACTGCTACAAATAAAGGAGGATTATAAGCGGTATATAGCATATTTAACAATAAGAAAGATTGGTTATATGGCAATATAATAGAACGCGTATTAACAAAAGAAACATATTGAGTTCCGTATCGCTCACAAATTTGAGCAATTTGATTATACTCGGATGGGAGTATTTCGGTTAAATGCCTATTAGTAATTCGCTCCATTTTCCACGACTCCAAAACATTTCTATCGTTATAATAAATAGAATCATTTACCTTAAAGTCTACAGGATTAAAAATTTGTAATTCAATACCAGCTAAGTTGGCACATTCTTGTAAACTACTTACCAATTCTCTTTGCTTATTTTGGATAGCAAAATACTTAACCGGTTTACCAGAAGTTAAATCTAAGTTTACATTACTTACATCAATAATTAAAATTTTATCTGTTTTAAAGGGCTCTTCTTTTTTAAGACGTTTTTGGGCTGATACGTTTTTGGCCTTTTTATCAGTAGAAGCAGATCTTGCAGATGAGCTACTGCGCTCTTTTGATGGCTCATCCTCCTCTGCATCATATTGTTCAATCTCTGTTGGATTATCTTTTTGATAGGCTATTACATCCCTAGAAATAGAATTAAAAACACGTTTGAATTGATCATTTTCTATTAAATCGGGAATAGCATATCGTACAAAAGTCTGGTTCTTATTCTTTTTAGTTTTACGAATCATACCCCCAGAGCTGGAGTTATATTTTTTACGTTTAGCTTGGGTCTGAACCACCTCAATGTTATAAAAGCTAGCAATCGAATCTTCGTTATAATCAGGAAGCTTAGCAAAATAATTTATGTCGGTTGTAACCTTGCTAATAAAGTATTTAGTTATACCATGAGTAAACAATTTCACCTCATCTAATTTGGGTTCAGCCAAGTGAATATCCCAAGCACTACGAAGGGCCAACAT
Organism: Bacteroidia bacterium; assembly: GCA_022402405.1. Lineage (GTDB taxonomy): Bacteria > Bacteroidota > Bacteroidia > UKL13-3 > UKL13-3 > B1. The sequence continues at coordinate 12,036 of JAKRSG010000202.1, forward strand.
ATTAATTTCATCTGCACTAAGCGATTTAAACAATTGATGAAACTTACTTATCTCTCCTTTAATATTTTTAGGTTTTTTGATAACCGAGGCAGTATTTCCAGAGTTAATATTAGCAAGTAAATAATAATATGATTTAACCTTTTGGTTCAGCAAAAATGGATGTTTAGGGTATTCTTGTAACAATAATTCTATGTGATAAAGTGCATTAACATACTCCTTTTCATGCAAGTAGGTTTCACACAAGGCAAACTGACAAGCCTTTTTAATATTGAGGAAATCAGCCTCATTTACCTGAAAAACTGAAGCCGATTTATTAGAAGAAGACTCAAACTTTTTTATGAGTGCTGCCTGACGTTTTGAGCAACTTGGGTGCGAGTGTAACGAATCATTTTCATCATCAAATGGAATAGTAGGAATGATAGAATCAGAATAATACACCCTTGGTATTTTAAGGTAAGCCGACTCGAAAACACTTTTCTCAAATGTTTTATTAGTTAGTGGATAGTCGGATAGTTTTAACAATTCAAAAACTTGGGTGGCAGCAGACAAAGGATAATTTGAGTTACGATAAATTTCGAAGCCAATATCGTCTGCTTCAAATTCTTGATTGCGCGAAAACTTACTTAAAACAACCTCATAAAATTCCTCTTCACTCATATCTTCTACCTCCGAATCAACTCCAAATTTGTAGCGTTCAAAGGCATGTTTCTGCTTAAAATGGGCAATCTCATGTGCCATCACAAAAGCCAACTGCGCCTCATTCTCTAATCGAGAAAACAAGCCCATATTAAAAAAAATCATCCCGTTGGTAAACGTAAATGCATTTACTTCAGATGAATTTACCAAATAGAATTTTACCTTTTTCCTAAGTTCAGGATCTTTAGCTAGTAATTTATCTGCCACTAAATCTAAATATCTGTTAGATTTACTATACGCAATTACTTTCCCTGAGTTTAAAAATCTATCAATAAAATAATCGTTAGACTCTTTAAAATCTTTGATTTTTACCTTAGATTTTTTTAGAGGGCTTCCTAAATCTAAGTCGTTTAGGATGCCCTTTCTATTCGTAAATTCTGTACCTAAGGGGTATATCGTTCTGAACCAATCTTTATGCTCTTGGGCAAAAGTTGTTAAGGATAATAAGCACAAAAATATGCTCGAAAATAAATTAGTTTTCAATTTCTAACTTGTTAATATAGAAAATAGTACGGTTTTTCTTTTCGTCTTTCGACCTTTCTTTAGCTTTTGCATCAGATGTAATTTTCTGAACTCCAAATGCAATATAATAGTTATCGTACCAATATTCTGTACCGCTTACCTCGCCAGTTCTAGAAACTAAATGCTTAACTTTTTTATCCTTAGTATTGGTTTCAACCTTCATCAACGACACTTCAGAATCTACTTTATCGTTGTAAATAACCTTGGAATAAATGGCACCTCCATTGTTGTAAACTACTTTAATTCCTTCATCCTCTAACTCATAAAAATCAAACTTTTTGGCTCTAGAAAAAGAAAGCGGACCATCAGTAATTTTAAATCCGTTCTCCCATTTCATGTTACCTTCCATGTCAAAGGCCATAACCAAAGCTCCAATATACTTATAGCCATCAAAAA
>JAKRSG010000203.1 GCA_022402405.1 Bacteroidia bacterium
AAGGTTTGCGTAAAGCAAAATATGATGAAAAGTAAAAATATTATATACGCTTTACTCATCCTGGGTGGAATAGTAAGCAGTGTTTTAGCAATTGAAAAACCAGCAATGGAATTGCCAAAAACCAGCAGAGTTCACGAGATTAAAAAACTAAATAATCAAGCTTTTAGTTACGGAGAAAAATTAAATTACAGAGTGCATTATGGTCCGTTTAGCGCCGGAAACTGCGAGTTTGTGGTAGCACCAACACCTGTAGAAGTAAATAATAGAAAATCGTTTCACATTAAAGTTGTTGGCCGTTCTGCAGGTATGGTAGATGCCATGTTTAACGTGCGCGATGAGTTTGAAAGCTATGTAGATGAAGAAGCTATTATTCCTTGGAAACAAATTAAAAAAGTTAAAGAAGGAAAATACACCGATAGCGACTTTATTTTATTCGACCAAAAAAACGGTTTTGCTACCAGCAGGCGCGGCAAAATAAGCATAGAAGAACAAACCCAAGATGTTGTTTCTGCTATCTATTTTGCCAGAACTACCGATATGTCGCAAGCGAAAATTGGAGATATTTTTCCTGTTAATTTTTATATGGATGGCGAAAATTATTTATTGCGCTTTAAATATGTTGGCAAAGAAAAGTTAAAAACCGATGTAGGTACTTTTAACACTTTGGTTATAAAACCCCAACTCATTAAAGGTAGGGTTTTTAAAGATGATGAAGCCTTAACTTTGTGGGTAACCGACGATGAAAACAAAGTTCCTTTGATGGTTGAAAGTTCTATTTTTGTGGGCTCTATTAAAGCCCAAATTACCAAAATGGAAAACCTAAGAAATCCTGTAAGCTCTAGAATTAAGTAGGCTGAACCCAAAACTAATTGGCGAATGAAAAGTTAAAAGAATATGCAGCATTGGTTCAGGAATAAAGAAAATAGTTTAACGGCGGCACTTATCATATTTTATTTGATAGGAGCCGTTGGCATTAGCATTAACCCCAATTTTGCAGCATTAACCCCTTTTAACCTGCTGGTAACAGCCATTATACTTTTGTATTTACACCCAGAAAAAGACTTGTTATTTTTTATAAACTTGTTTTTTGTTTTTGTAGGAGCTTGGTTTTTAGAAATGATAGGAACCACCACCGGTATTATTTTTGGAGCATACAAATATGGCAATTCACTTGGTTTTAAGCTGAACCAAACGCCCATAATCATTGGATTAAATTGGATAATTGTTGCCTATAGCAGCATTATAACGGTAGATGTATTAGCCAAGCACTTTAAAATAAAACTTCACGAAATTATGGGAGCGCTATTGGCAGCTATTTTGATGGTTTTACTCGACATGTTAATAGAACCCGTAGCGCCTAAACTAGACTTTTGGGCTTTTGAAAATCTTGTAGTACCTATTCAAAATTATACTGCTTGGTTTTTCTTTGGCTTTGCCTTTTGCTATTGGATGCTCAAAGGAGGCGTGCTAAAACACAATCCTATGGCCTGGAAAGTGTATGTAATACAAGTGTTGTTTTTTATTTGGTTGAATATAGTGCTTAATTAACGTAAAAGCGTAAAATTAGCACTTTTGCTTTTTTGTTGTAGGCTGTTCTTTTGAGAATAACTTATGGTTACAATATATACTCCCGAAGGAGAGGCTTGACCATTGTAGGTTCCGTCCCAACCTTGGTTTATATCGCGGGTGCTGTATAATAAATCTCCCCAACGATTAAATATCTGCATTTCATAAAAAACACCATTATTCATTACGGGCTGAAAAGTTTCGTTTAATCCATCTCGGGTTGGAGTAAAGGCATTGGGTAGATAAAAATAGTCTTCGCACCAAGATACTATATCTATCTCTTTACTACTGCTGCAATGATTATTATCTATTACCGTTAGTCTTTGTTTTATGGGTTGGTAAAATTCTTTTACACGCAAACTGTCGTTGCCTGGCTCCCATAAATAGTGTCTAAATGCTCCTGCATCTAAAATCAATATTTCTTTATCTCTA
>JAKRSG010000204.1 GCA_022402405.1 Bacteroidia bacterium
AACGACATGTATTTTTTCTATTATTAAGTAGTATTTAAACCAAATGCAGAGCAAATAGTTTCAACAATTATTGTCGTGATAAAGAATATGTCATGCCTAAACTTAGTATTTGCGACCATTGTATATCAGGCGATTGATCGTAGTCTTTAATCATATTAACCTGAAAATTAGTGCTTATATACTTAGTTGCTTTTAGAGTTAAATTGGCGTTTAAAATATGCACAAATGCATTTGGCTGACCCGATTTAAAGTAGTCGTAGTTAACCATGTAGCGCGTTTTAAAATTAACGTTCTGAACCAAATCTTTATCAAAATTTATTACGTACTGCAACACAAACTGATTTCGAATTTTATCTCCAGGTTTTTCCAAACCATATAATTGCGCTTGAGAGATAATTGGGTCTAAAACGATGGTCTGACGCAAAGTTCCAACCCCTAAACGCATCCACAAATAGGAAAGGGGCTTGTACTCCATTCCAACTGAACTTGTTAAATAGGCTGGTGAAAATAATCGAGAAATGAGTGAGTCTTGAGTGGGTTCAACTTTACTTTTGGTTCGTGCGTCAAAACCATCTGCAAATTGAGATAAAAAGTTTAAAGAGCCGAATATGTTAAACTTTTTATTTAAAATGTAACCAGCTTTTAAATCGTAAAACACGCGGTCGGCATTCTTTCTACGGATATCGCCTCTGTTTTCTTGGTAACCCAATTGTAATTGTAGGTCGCTATTAAAATCCCAATGCTCTGTTTTATGTTTAACTGTGTAGTTTAAAAACCAGCCAAATGCAAAGCTGTTAACCCCTCCACCTGTCCAATTATCGCTAAAAGTAGATTGGTTTAAGGTAATACCCGCTTGAAAATTATGTTTAAACTTTCTAGGTTTAGGCTCTTGGTTAAGGCTATCTGTTTGGGCTGAACCTAAAAATGTTGAAAGGGATAATATAAGTCCTAAAGCTATCTTTTTCATGTATTATGCACTTGCTTGTGATTGAAACATTTCTTTTAATTTACTCACTACATAGTCTATTTCTTCCTTGGTGTTTTGTCTTCCAAATGAAAATCTAACATTTGGTCTGCTTGGATCTGGTTTTAAGGCAGCCAAAACATGCGACCCAATGCTTGAGCCTGAAGAACAAGCACTGCCACCTGAAGCAGATATACCTGCAATGTCTAATTTAAATAGCAACATCTCGGCAAATGGGGTTGGAGGGAAGCTTACATTAAGTACAGTATACAATGAAGACTCTGTTGGGTCGCCATTAAATTTTACACCAGGAATATGTTTCTCTAATTGTTCCTTCATGTACATTTTAATATCTGTAATTTGCTTTTTTTCTTGCTCTAGATGGTCGTATGCCAAAGATAAAGCTTTCGCCATTCCTACAATACCATAAACGTTCTCTGTTCCTCCGCGCATATTGCGCTCTTGGGAACCTCCAGTTAGGTAGGGGCTAAGCTTAGTTGAATGATTAATGTAGATAAAACCTACGCCTTTAGGACCGTTAAATTTATGAGCACCGCAAGCCAAGAAATGAACGTGAGTTTTAGCTAAATCAAAAGGCAAATGTCCCATGGTTTGAACCGTGTCGCAATGAAATAATGCATTGTATTCACGACATAATTCACCAACTTTATCTATGTCTAATAAGTTGCCAATTTCATTGTTAGCATGCATTAAACTTACCAAAGCATTTGGGTAGTTTTTAAGTAATTCCTCTAAATGATTTAAGTCAATATGTCCGTTTTCTAATAGGTTTACATAATGTGATTGAACCAAGCCTTTATGCACTAGTTCCTCAATAGTATGCGAAACAGCATGGTGTTCTATAACAGAGCTAATAATATGCTTCACTCCACAATCTGTAACCGATTTACGAATAGCCATATTATCTGCCTCTGTACCACCGCTAGTAAAAAATATTTCACCTGGAGTGCAATTTAAATAGGTGGCAATTTTCTTTCTAGCTTCTTCTATTTGGGTTCTAACTATACGGCCATGAGCATGAGTAGAGGATGGATTGCCATATTCTTCTTGCATCATTTTGGTCATAACAGCCACAACTTCTGGGTGCATAGGAGTGGTAGCAGCATTATCTAAATATATATTCATAAGATTGAGGGAGTAATTAGTTTAAAAAATAGTTTCTGGAATTTCGAATTCGTTATCAATATCGGTTAATACAAAAGGTTTACCTTTGGTAATACATATAGTATGTTCAAATTGAGCAGATAGTTTTCCATCAATTGTTCTAGCTGTCCAACCGTCTTTTCTATCTACTTTTGCTCTTGCTTTACCGGCATTAATCATTGGTTCGATGGTAAAAACCATACCTGGGGCTAAGATGGGACCAGTATTTTTTTCGGCAATATGACAAACCTCTGGTTCTTCGTGGAATCGAATACCCACCCCGTGTCCGCAAAATTCGTAAACAGTAGAATAACCGTTAGCTACGGCATGTTTGTTAATATTATAGCCTATATTATTGAGGTAATTGCCAGTAAAACACTGCTCAATTCCTAAACGTAAACATTCTTTGGTTACGTTTACTAATTTTTTGGCGTGGTCGCTTACCTCTCCCACAAAATAAGTTTTGGAGGTATCGCCAAAATAGCCTTTATAAATGGTGGTTACGTCTATATTCACAATATCACCTTCACGCAGTTCATATGCACCTGGTATTCCGTGGCAGATAACATCGTTTACAGAAATACAAGATTCTTTTGGGTAACCATGGTATCCTAGTGTAGCTGGTTTGGCTTGGTGAGCCAACATAAAATCTGCACAAATTTTATTTAGAAACTGGGTGGAGGTTCCAGGTTTTACAAATGGCTCTACTGCCTTTAATGTTTTTGCGGCTAGTATGCTACTTTCCCTGATGCCTTCGATTTGCTCTGGGGACTTTATTATTATTTTACTTTTTGTATCTCGAAATGCCAAAATTTTTGAATTTGGGCAAAACTAAACTTTTTGTACGAATTTCTGAACGTACTGCCTATAAATTATCAATTAGTCCTTTTACCTCGGTAACCGACTCATTAACCAGTTGGTTTACTCGGTCAATATTGCCAGGCAAGAGCTCTAGGTTCAACCCAGTTTTGCAGCTTTCTTCGATGGTTTTAATGGTGTTGTAAAGGTCTGTTGCACCAAGCATTTGAATGGGAGCTTTCATTTTATGAGCTAAATGGCCAATTCCAGAAATGTCTTTTTGAGCATACAATTCATGGAATAATACAGCCTCGGTGGCAGTAGTGGTAATGTATAATTCCAACATTTCTTTGATAAAATTGGTGTCGCCACCAGAAATCTCCTTGAGATAATTTAAGTTAATGATTTCCGACATAAAGGATTTTTTAACGCACAACTATACAATTTTTTATTTTAATTGCATAAAATTTTATGAGCCCATGCAAAAAGGTATTTGTACGTTAAGTGTTATACCATTACGGTCTGAACCAACTAGTAAGGCAGAATTGTGTTCTCAATTACTTTTTGGTGAAACTTATGAGGTATTGGAAGAAACAGAAGAATGGACGAAAATTAAGACTGAATTGGATGAATACGAGGGTTGGATCAGCCAGAACCAATATGTGCCATGGGATGGGATAAATGAAAGTAGAATGGTTTTAGAGGCATTTCCTCATGTGAAAGTGAAAAATCTTTTGAATGATGAGAGTTTTTTTATACTACCAGGAAGTTTAATTCATCAAAAAGTAGAAGTAAATAACGTTATTTATTTTAAAGTGAATAATGTTCCTTATGAAATTGACATGAGTGATTTTGGCTTCTTGGGATTTCAAAAAACAAGTCTTTTAGAATGGATAAATTATTTTAAAAATAGTCCGTATTTGTGGGGAGGAAGAACTTTTTTGGGCATAGATTGCTCAGGCTACACGCAGCTTGTATATAAATTAATGGGCATTCAGCTTCCAAGAGATGCATATCAGCAGGCAGAAATGGGTGAGATAGTAGATTTTGTTAACGAATCGAGATTGGGCGACTTAGCTTTTTTTGCTAACGAAAGTGGTAAAATTACGCATGTAGGGATCATTATAGGTTCAGGCGAAATAATGCATGCCAGCGGAAAAGTGAGAAAGGATATTATAGATAGTTATGGCATTTTTAATGAGAAAGAAGGAAAGCATACTCACAAATTATCTTTTATAAAAAGATTGCTCTAACAAACAAATAGGAGCACATGATGTTTACATTACATTAACCACAAATAAAAAAGAAAACTATGACATTAAAAGTAGGAGACAAAGCTCCAGCATTCAAATTAATTGATACTGATAAGAAAGAAGTATCATTAGAAGATTACAAAGGCAAAAATCTAATCGTTCACTTTTTTCCAGCTGCCTTTACAGGTGTTTGTACCACTCAATTATGTACAGTAAGAGACGCCATTAGCATGTATCAAAACGATTCGTGTGATGTAGTAGCTATTTCTGTAGATCTACCTTTTACTTTAGGTAAATTTAAAGAATTACAAAACTTGAACTTTACTTTGCTTTCAGATTTTAATAAAGAAGCATCAAACGCATACGGCGCAATTTACGAAAATTGGATTCTAGGCTTAAAAGGCGTAAGCAAACGCTCAGCATTTGTAATCGATGGCGAAGGTGTAATACAATACGCAGAAGTGTTAGAAAGCGCTGGAGATTTACCAAATTTTGCTGCTATTAACGAAACATTAGCTAAGCTAAAATAAAATTTGTGGCTGTAATACAGATGGGTTCAGGTTTTTTTCTGAACCCATTTGTATTTACGGATTGTTTACTTACATTTGCAGCCCACTAAGGGTTTCGTAGCTCAACTGAATAGAGCATCTGACTACGGATCAGAAGGTTACAGGTTTGAATCCTGTCGAGACCACAAAAGCCACTTAGCCTAACAGCTGGTGGCTTTTTTGCCCAGATGGCGGAATTGGTAGACGCGCTGGTCTCAAACACCAGTGAGCTAACCCTCGTGCCGGTTCGACCCCGGCTCTGGGTACAAAAAATAGAAAGGCTGATAATCTTGGATTGTCAGCCTTTTTTTATGCTTAAATTTTTAAATAAAAATAACTCAAAAAAAAAGCCCTCGATTTCTCGAGAGCTTTAAAGAAGGGTGGAATATCGGGCTCGAACCGACGACCTCCTGAACCACAATCAGGCGCTCTAACCAACTGAGCTAAAACCACCGTTTTTAGGGACTGCAAATGTAAGAAAGGAACTTAAAAATGCAAAAATATTTTTCAATTACTTTAGAAGTGCCTCAATTTCATCCCAATTAACAACGTTCCAAAATGAACTTACGTAATCTGCTCTTTTATTTTTGTGTTTTAAATAATAAGCATGCTCCCAAACATCTAAGCCTAAAATGATTTTTGGCACTCTGTTTTTATCTTTTCCAGCATCCATTAATGGGTTATCTTGATTGGCGCTAGTCATTATTTTTAACTGTCCGTCTTGCAAAACTAGCCAAGCCCATCCCGAACCAAAAATACCTGTTGCTAACTTCTCAAAATTGGCTTTAAATTGTGCTACACTTCCAAACGATTTATTTGCCATCTCGGTAAATTTAGGACCAACCTGAGTGCCTATTTTCAAACTCTTCCAGAAAAAGCTATGGTTCCAATGTCCGCCACCATGATTTCTTACCATCGATCTTACATTTTCTGGTAGACTAGATAGGTTCAGCAATAAGTCTTCTAGAGATTTGCCTTGTAAACTTGGCTCCATAGCCAACGCCTCGTTTAGTTTATTTACGTACGCTTGATGGTGTTTACCATGATGAATTTCCATGGTTTGAGCGTCAATAAATGGCTCTAATGCATTAAAAGCATATGGTAAAGGTGCAAGTTCAAATTTGCCCGAAACTGGCAATATATCTAATGCTGCTGAATTAGCTTTGGGGTCAGCCGAAAATGCCTTGTCTATGCCTAATGTTAATGTGCCTAAACCTAATAGGGTGCTGGCTTTTATAAATTCTTTTCTATTTGTTTTCATTTGTATCTAAATTTATTGAGTATCAAATATACGTTTTTTTAATTGTAAAGTCTCAATCGCAATCCCAATCTAAAAACCCTTACTGGAAGAGGGTAGTGAGGTGTATTATAAAATCCTGTTCTTATCCAATCCATGTTGGCATGTTCGTATTTAACATAAATAATGGCTGTCATTACCTTACCTGTTAAAAATACATCAAACATAGGGTAATTGCCTATTTGAACTTGGTTTTGCAAATGAAATACTCTTGCAGACGGATGGTAGGCATTTCCATAAAAGGCAGTATTGTAAAATACTTCTGCACCCACTTGTAACTCGAGCACTTTTTTAAATATTTTTCCAGCAAGATAATACCTGGCAAATCCACCAAACGTTGGCACACGCAACAAATCTAAATTGGTTTGTTGAACCCAAATTTTATGCTCAAAAAATAGGATAGAGGCCTGAAAAGTTTTGCTCGCTTCTAGGGTGTTAACTACCAATATTTTGTTGCTTTGCTCTGGATTAACTTGCAATCCATTATACACCCAATTGGCAATGATATATTGATTAAAATTAGCATAAAAATTATGTCTAAACTGTTTGGTTTGAAACCCAACTCTCCAATTGGTTACATTTATTTTTGAGTAATTATTATTCCAAGAAAATGGCGCAGACCTATAATAAACATGAGTATAATCTGGTGTATATAGCTGATTGGTAAATCCACCTGTAAAGGCAAATAGTTTATTAGAGTATAAGGCTTCTGCGGCTAATTTAAAATCGTTTTGATTGTAACCAGTAAAGCAATAACTGCCATGTAATTTGAACCCAATATTGTTCTCGTTTTTGGGGATTCTTTCAATATTTGCTTCACCAATTACATTGTTATAGGTTCTAAATGTTTCCATTTGTCTAACCTCGATGTACTTGTGCGATAAGGCGAATTCTACAAAACTTTGCTGCCGTTCATTGCTTTTTGTCCAATAGGCGTAAGATAATTTATTGCTTATAGAACTACTACCAATAGAGTCGTAAAATATACCGCTGCTATCAATGTCGCTATTAGCCGGAAACAACACAGAGCTTGTATCTCCAGCTGGATTGTCGAAGAAATAATTATCTTTTTCGTACTTAAAAGTATGGGCAATAAATCCGTTTCTACTCATGAAATACGAGGTGTCTTCCTCCTTAATTTCTGTGTTCATTTTTCCTAAATAGAAATATTGCTTTGCGTACAAAATACTATTTCTATAACGACTCTGACTTCTAGTTAACTGAACCGGTGCGGCCTTATTGGCGCCTGTTAAACTCTCGAAAAGTGAATCGCTTCTTATGCCACCATTTTCATCTAACAAGCCACGATTCCAATTCATATTTGCCAATAATCCGTAACGTCTGTTTTTACTTTCGTAACTCCCAAATAGCTTGGTAAAATATCCGCTGGTATATTGTCGTGGATAAAACCCCAATGAGGTTACTCTATTGTAATCTACGCCTACATTTAAACGCGGACTTAAATTATACGCAAATTTGGCAGCAAACAAAAGCACATCTCTCTGACCTTGCGTATAGTTAAAATCTGAATAGGGGAGTTTGGTCTTATAATATTTGGTATCTTCTGGTCTTTTGTAAAACACTTGGTATGGGTTGAACCCAAGCACAAAATCTGTTGGCCTGTTGTGGGTAAAAAACATGCTTCTGCCCGGTGTGCCGATATTACCTAAATCTTGAAATATTCCATAGTTGCGGTAGTACGGATGGTAAATTTCATTTTGGTTTATAGTGGTATCTTCCAGTTTAGAATCGAGATTTCTGTCGACATCATATTCTGTAAAATAGCGACTTGGATATTTTGCTTTTGGAATAGAATCTGATTGACAAAATACAAAAAAAGGCCATTGGAATAGAGCCCAAAATACTAAAATAACTTTCGTATGTGTGGTCAAAATTGCTTATTGTTTGATTAGTTTTTGAACCCAAGTGCCTTGGTTGTTCGTAACATGAATGAGGTAAACACCCATGTTCCAAGTGTCGGTTTCGACTTCAAATGTAGGGTCATAGCTTATCTTTTGCAATATCAATTCACCTTGTATGTTGTAAATGCTAATACTTTGTTCTTTGTAAGCACCATTTCTATTGATTATACTCAGTTTGTTTTGAAATGGATTTGGGTAAATAAGGATTGGTTCAGGCCGAGATATTTTGCTTACTTGGGTAATGCTTGGGTCTGGTTTTAAAACAAATAGTCCTTCACTCATATCGCTGGCCACGATGTTTCCAGATGGTAACCAAGGGTAAACGCCCCAACAACCTTTAAATCCATCGTATGAACTAGGCGGCCATTGGGCTGGAGTATGATAGTATCCAGCCATTTCAGGTTCTGAAGGATTGCTAATATCAAATACATAAACGCCATCATGGTAATAAGAAACGTAGGCAAAATCGCCTAACCAATGAGCATTGTGGGCTGTTGCTCCTGGGTTCGACCGAAACATACTCACTAATTTTGGTTCATAGATGTTTTGGATATCAAAAATCTTCACCGACATTCCATTCGGTATTTCATCTGTAAACATAAGGTACTTGCCTGTTTTGTCTAGACTACTACTATGATTGTAGCCATTTTCGGGATATTCTCTAATAGCAGTAAGCCAACGTTGATTGTTTAAATCTCTTAAATCGAAAATCCATATTCCATGATACTCAACCGAACAATACGCGGTATCGTTTCTTACAAAAACCTCGTGTACGTTCCTAAAAAACGGAGCCCCGTCTCCGAAAGTTGGAACCTTTAATCTACCGGCCCAAACAGGGTTTTCAGGGTTCTCCAAACTAATAATATCCATCCCAACTACTCCGCCAGTTTTTAATCTATTTATGCACATATACAGACGTTTGCTCTTAGCTTCAATAAAAATGCTATGTGTATTTCGAGCAAGAGTATCACTGTCGTAAACTTTATGCACAGAATCTGGTAAATATTTTAAATCAAAAACCTGCAAACTACCATGGTCACGATTGTCGCTCACACAATAAACATAATGACTAAAACATTCGAAATCGCGATTTACTACTCCGTTAGACCGGCCATCTTCAACATCGCAAAGTATTATATTAGCGGGGTCGGTAATGTCAAAAAAATAGATGCTATCGATACTACCAATAATAGCGTATTCTTTTTGGGTTAAACTATCGTAATAACAAGTTAAATCGCTCCATATTTGATAATCGTTTAACCTAGGCAAGCCAGGGTTATTCCACTTTCCTAGCAATTCAAAGTTCAATGCCTTATTTTGGGCTGAACCTAAAGTTGCAAGGCAGTTAAAGATAATCAAAAAATAGATGCGATTCAGGAAACTCATAGTTTTATAAATTTCTTGCAGGCAAAAGAATCTTCATTTTTCACTCTAATAAAATAGATGCCTTCTTGTAAGTTAGAAACCTCCATTTCAAACAGATTGTTTTCTGATTGATATTGATTTAATAAGCTTCCTTGAGCGTTAAATAACTCAATTTCTGCTTTCGATTGTCCGCTATAATGTACCTTTATTTTAGATTGTGCAGGATTAGGAGAGAGCTTAAATTCGATAGCTTCTTTAGTAATTTCATTAGTGCCAACTAGGTTAGAATCTAGTTCAAATAAGAAAATACCCGAGGTTAAATCACTCGCAATAATTCTCTTGCTTGGCAAAAATGGGTACACTCCCCAACAACCTCTATATCCACCATAATTTTCAGGAACCACAGGATGAGTATCGTACCAAGCAACCTCCTCTGGCTTAGCTGGATCTTTTAAATTATAAATTCTTACTCCATCATGATACGATGAAACGATAGCTAAATCTCCATACCAATAGGCATTATGTGGTGTGGCAGAAGGGTGACTGTTAAACTGACTGATAAACTTTGGGTCGTTAAGATTAGTTATATCAAAAATTTTCATATCCAAGCCCATGTTTTCATCTGTAAAAAGAATATAGTTTCCTTTTTGGTTCAGCCAGCTGCTATGATTATAACCTTGATCTGGGTAACTGGTTATAGAGCCTAATAATCTGTGATTAGCTGTGTCTTTTAAATCAAAAATGAATAGGCCGCTTTGTTCGCAACTAAGGTAAACGGTATCATTTCGAGGGTACATTTCATGTACTTTATTAAAAATGGGAAAGCCACCTGGCTTAATTGGAACGTTTAATCGGGTATGCAAAACAGGTTGAGTTGGATTAGCCAATGAAATTACATCCATAGCAGATAAGCCAAACGGACCTAAATTAGTGCACATGTACATTTTGGCAAGTGTGGTATCAATAAAAATAGTATGCGTAAATGTTCCAAGCGCATTGCTTTCATAAACCTTATGTACAGAATCTGGCAAATATTGAAGGTCGAATATTTGCAAAGCACCAATTCCACTAGCTTGATCTGATACACAATAAGCGTAATTTCTATAGGTTTCAAAGTCTCTATTTCTAGCAAAAATGGATTTGCCAAATTCAACATCCACTAATTTTAGGGTGTTTTGTTCGCTTATTTCAAAGAAATAAATACTATCGGTGCTACCACAAATGATATATTCTTTTTTGCTTATTGGGTCAACATATCCTGTTAAATCATTCCAGATATCAGAACCATCTACTTTGGGTAGGTTAGGGTTGTTATAGTTTGCTAGCAACCTCATTCTGTAAGCATCTTGAGCAAATCCGACAGAAAGATTTAACATGATGCATAAGAGTATTGATAATAGTTTTTTCATTTGATGATAGAAAGACAACCAAAACTAAGATTTGGTTTCAATTGATATTTTGTAAGTATAGTGAATTTTTGTGGTTTGAGCTCCAAGAGCATTAAATAAACTGTGCATTTTTGGGTTAAAATCGCCTATCCATGATAATTCTGCTTGAGTAAATTGCGGATAATTTTTCTTCATAGCCTCATAGAATTTGATAATTAACCCCGTTTCTAATCCTAGATTCTGATACTCTGGAATCACCCCAAATACGATGCCTCTCACACGGTTTATTTTGCTAAAATACCTATGATAAGCAAACTTAATTTTACCTATCCAATTTAGATTTCCATTTATGTGTTTAAATATTTGATTCACATCTAAAACATTTACATAAAAACCAGCAGGTTCTTGGTTAGCGTATACAAACCAAATGGCTTCTGGAATCATGATGGGTTTTAAACTTTGTAAGGTGCTTTCTATTTTTTCAATCGTCATAGGAACAAAATCTGGTCGGCTTTGCCAAGCTTTGTTGTAGATATGAATAAAATCGCTGGCAAACTTAGAAAGCTCCTTCATATTAAAATGCTGATAGCTATAAATTGGATTCCTAAACACACGTTCAGAGAGCTTGTAAAACCGCTCGTACTTAAAGGTGTTAGTGCTAATTTCGGAGGTGGTTTGTTCAAACGTTTTTACAAATCCATAATTCTCGAATAAAGCTTGGTAGTAGGGGAAATTATAATTCTCTTGATACGATGGATTTTTAAATCCTGCCACCAACAAGCCCCAATATTTATCTTTTTCTCCAAAGTTAATTGGGGCTTCTACTTCTTTACATCCGGTATGTGTTAACCATTGAATGGCAGTATCAAAAAGGGTATTCGCAAACTCCTGATTGTTGGTACATTCAAAGAATCCTAATCCTGCTTTTATCACATTTTTTTCTTTGCGATAAAAAGCAGCAATTCTACCAACAGGTTGATCTGCCTCTATTAATAGCCATCGTTTAGCTTCACCCAAATGAAAATAATTGTTACTTTCAGGAGAGAAAATAGCTTTAATATCATTGTCTAATGGCGCAATCCATTCTGGGTCATTTTTATATAGTTTTTTTGGAAAGGAGATAAAGTCCTTTTCATCATTACTGTTTAAAACTTCTCTAATTAACATATTCAGCGAATTTCAATATTGATTTTCAATTTGTCAAATTTGGTTTTTTACATTTGCAAATAATAACTAATTTGCGACCACTAAATAGAAAAAATTATGCTACAAATAGGAGATAAATTACCAGATTTTACACTCAAAGGGGTAGATGGTGAGTTTCATACTAACTTTGATTATGCCGACAAATATGCATTAGCAATAGTGTTTACATGTAACAGTTCTCCTATGTCTAAATCGTATAGCAAAAGGTTAATTCGTTTGTTCGAAAAATACGAAGAGGATAGTATGGGAATTGTAGGTATTAATTCAAATGATGCAGTGCAATCTCCAGAGGATAATTTTGAAAACATGAAGCTAACAGCAGAGCGTTTTAAATTAAATGAAATGCACTTTTTATATTTGCATGATGAAACCCAAGAAGTGGCTAAAATGTTTGGAGCTCAAGTAAACCCAGAGGTATTTTTATTTAACCGAACCAGAGAATTAGTATATAAAGGTGCTATCGACGATTGTTGGGAAAATGAAGCTATGGTAACAACTGCTCATTTAGAAGATGCAATAGAAGAAACCCTCGATGGCATGGAAATAGATTTTCCTGAGACAACTGCGGTAGGTTCGCCTATAATTTGGAAAAAATAGTATTTGGTTCGATCCAAAACTATTGAGATGTATTGATTTTTTAATTTTACTCGTATGTCTCTTTTAGGAAAGGTAATTATCATCACAGGTGCTTCATCTGGTATTGGTGAAGCATGTGCTTTATTGTTTTCAGAAAAGGGAGCACATGTGGTTTTGGCTGCTCGAAATGAGGCCAAGCTTAAAGAAGTTTGTTCTCGTATTCAGGATAAAAACCACTCTGCAATAATGGTTCCTTGCGATATTAGCATAGAAGATGAATGTCAAAAGTTGATATCTACTGCCGTGTCGCACTACGGTAAAATCGACGTCCTAATTAATAACGCAGGTATTAGTATGCGTGCTTTATTTAAGGATGCGGATATACAAGTGCTGGAGAAATTAATGGCCACCAATTTCTGGGGAACAGTATATTGCACCAAGTATGCCTTACCTTATTTAATTGCCCAAAAGGGGAGTGTGATAGGTGTAAATTCTTGGGCAGGTTTCACTGGATTGCCTGCACGAACTGGATATACTGCTTCCAAATTTGCTATGCTTGGATTTATGGAATCTCTGCGGGTAGAAAATCTAAAAACAGGATTACATGTAGGTTCTATTTTCCCTGGTTATACTCAATCTAATATTCGTAAAACAGCCCTAAACGCAAAGGCCATGGCTCAAGAGGAAAGTCCGCTAAACGAATCTAAGTTAATGTCGGCCGAAAAAGTGGCGTATTTTGTTTACAAAATGGTGCTCAATAGAAGAAAGTACCATGTTATCACCTTTGCAGGAAAATTAATGTATTGGATCAATAAAATATTCCCAACATATATAGATAAGCTGGTTTACAAAGTGGTTTCAAAAGAGAAAAACTCTCCA
>JAKRSG010000205.1 GCA_022402405.1 Bacteroidia bacterium
CACCGATTCACCCTCCAAACAATCGGATAATTTAGCGTATTCTTTCCAATCCATTTTTCCATTTTTATCTGGAATAGGAGATCCATGTGGATCAAGCTTAGGATAGTTGAGCAACTCATCCATTTTGGCAAAAAATTCGGGCGACTGTATATGCTCAATTTGTTCTGCAATTTGATGCACTTCATCCCAACCAAAACCCATTTTTTCAACTAAATACATTTCGGTGAGCCTATGTTTTCTGATGATAAGTGCAGCTTCCTTTTTACCCTTTTCGGTAAGTTTTAAAGGCTTATAACTTTCGTAATGAACCAACTTTTTTGCAGCCAATTTTTTCATCATACTAGTAACGGTTGGCATTTTAATATCTAACTTTTTAGAAAGCTCGTTTACATTAACCTCGCCATTTAAATTGGATAACGCTAACAATGCCTTTAAATAATTTTCTTCCACCAAAGAGTTCATGGACCAAAAATACATTTTTATTATTAGAGAAACCTAACAAGTGAAACAAATATGAAAATAAATTTGTTAGAATAGTCTAACTTTATATTTTTGCACACATAATTATTTTATTAGTCATAATATGAAATCGCAATTATTTCTTTATATAAACCTTTTACTTTGTGGAGCAACATGGGCTCAAACCGGAAAAATTTCTGGAGTCATACAATCTGGAAAAGAGCCACTTGTAGGAGTTGTGGTTCTTCTTCCCGAATTAAATAAATCGGCCATAAGTAATGAAAAAGGTTATTACCAATTAACAGATGTTAAAAATGGAAAACATCTGTTAAAAATAAGTTACATAGGTTATAAAAGTTTAACAGATAGTATAGAAATATCTGGAAATGGATTACTTACAAAAAACTATGAACTTTATGAAGACGCCTTGAACATAAATGAATTGGTTGTAACAGGTACTAGAAACCAAATAGAACGTCATAATTCTCCGGTTATCATAAATACTATTTCGAATAGAACCTTCGAGGCCACACAATCTCTTAGCATAGCAGAAGGTCTTAGTTTTTCACCTGGTTTACGTGTAGAAAATAATTGTCAGAATTGCGGATTTACTCAGCTTCGAATGAATGGATTAGATGGTCCGTATTCACAAATTTTGGTTAATAGCAGACCAGTATTTTCTGCCTTAGCAGGTGTTTACGGATTAGAAATGTTGCCTACAAACATGGTAGATAAAATTGAAGTAGTAAGAGGCGGTGGTTCTGTTTTATATGGTGGCAATGCCATAGCAGGAACCGTAAACATTATAACCAAAGATCCCATAAAAAACTCATTAGACATAGGCCTGAACCTATCTCTTATTGATGGAACCACACCCGATAGAACCACTACCATTAATGGAGCAGTGGTTTCTGACAAACTAGATAAAGGAGTTAGTTTTTTTGCCATGAACCGAGATAGAAAGCATTGGGATGCAAATGGCGATGGTTTCTCTGAGATGGTTCTTATGCAAAATAATACGTTTGGATTTGATGCCTTTTGGAATGTAAACGAAAGAAGAAAATTAAAATTAGGAGCTTATCACATCAATGAGTTTAGAAGAGGTGGAAGTAATTTTGAACTAGCTCCTCATCAAGCCGAAGTAGCCGAACAATTAACTCATAATATCAGCAGCGCTAATGTATCATTTGAGCAGTATAGCAAAAATTACAAGCATAAACTTTCTGCCTATAGCTCGCTTCAATATGTAGAAAGAGGCAGTTATTATGGTGCAGGCGGAAGAGTATTACAAGCAGGAGATTCGCTCACAGAATCTGATATTTTAGCCATAAATGCATATGGCAATTCAAGCGATTTGTCTGTAGTTGGTGGTTTGCAATATCAATATGAATGGTCTAAAAAACTTATGTTTATTGGAGGTTCGGAGTATTTAGTTAACTCCGTACAAGACAAAATGCCTGGCTATTCTAGAACCATAAACCAACGAGTTTCTACCTTAGGTAACTATGCACAACTAGAAATAAAACCCTATACCAGATTAAGCATTTTGCTTGGAGGCCGAGTAGACTTTGTATCTATAAACGGACGATATAATTTAGGTTCAGACCGATTTGATAATATAAAAAACTTTGAGGTTTTTGTACCAAGAATTACAGCTTTATATCAACTGAAAAGTAACTTAAAATGGCGAGCATCTTTCGCACAAGGGTATAGAGGTCCGCAAGCATTTGACGAGGACATACACATAGAAACAGTTGGCGGGGCAGCCCGTTTTATTAGGCTTGATCCAAATCTTATTACCGAAAAATCGAACAGTTTTGTGAGTTCAATTAACTACGAAAAAATGATGGGTTCGAGACAAATGAACTTTGTTTTGGAAGGATTTTATACCGAGTTAAACAACCCATTTATTTTGTCTAATCAGGAAGAGGATGCAAATGGAACTTCTATCATAACTAAACGAAATGGCAGCGGCGCACTTGTTTATGGAGCTAACATAGAAGCCAATATAGCCTTAAGCAGAAAATTTGTTTTTCAATCGGGACTAACCCTACAAAGAGCCATTTACCGAGAGGCAGAATTAATATGGGAAAACGAGAACAATGCAAATGAGAGCACTTACAGCAAAAGAATTTTGCGCACGCCCAACAACTACGCATTCTTTTCCTTGCTTTATACACCCAATAAAAGTTGGAGCTTTGCCTACTCAGGAACCTTTACAGGAAGTATGGTTTTACCGCATGTAATTGACCCAAATACAGAAAAAACTGTGATTAAAACTACACCCAACTTTTTAGAAAACAATCTAAAAATAAGCTATACCATTCTTACAAAAGATGCTCATAAATTGCAGTTGTTTACGGGTGTTCATAATATGTTTAATAGCTATCAGCGAGATTTCGACAGAGGAAAATTCAGAGATGCGGGATACGTGTATGGACCTATTCGTCCGCGCACCCTATTTTTCGGAATAAAATTTGGCATATAGGTTTTGGTTCAAACCGAAAAAAAATGGTACTTTTACGGCCACTCTAAACGTATGAACCAAAAATCTACTTCCACCATTATTAGCATGTCGGGGCACTTGTTCGACTACTATTTGGATTTAGGTTATTACCGCATGCGCCAAAATTTGTTTACTACAGATGAGTATTTTGATATCGACAAATGTTGCATGTACGATACCTTTTGGCTCAGAACAAAAGTGATGGAAGTAGCCAAACCAAGCACGCACAAAATTTGGAAATTAAACAAGAAATTTTCCGTTACCATTTCTAAAGCCAAGTTTAACGAAGAGATAAATCAACTCTATGAAGGCTATCGAAATCAGATGAATTTTGATGCACATGAGAGCATACAACATTTTATGTTAGACGGAGAAAAGCATTGCGAATTCAACTCGTTTATCATAGAAATTAGAGACCAAAATAAACTCATTGCTGCTGGATATTTTGATTTAGGAGCCAATAGCATGGCGGGCAATTTAAACTTCTACGACCCAAGTTATAAAAAATATAGCTTAGGCAAATACCTCATGTTACGAAAAATAGATTTTGCTCAAACCTATCAACTACACTATTACTACACGGGATATTTAGCTGTAGCCAACACAAAATTTGATTATAAATTGTTTCCAGATGCTGAGGCAGTTGAAGTATTAATAAAACAAGAAAATAATCAATGGTTTCCTTATAATTCTATCAAAAAAGAAGGATTATTTCCCTATGCACATTGGGCTAATGCACACAAAAATTTAAACATAAAACCGCTAGAATAAATAATACTCATGCTCCAACAATTAAAGTATATCAGTCATGGCGAGCAAATAACAGGCGGATATTTACACGAACAATTTCTGGCGAAAAGCCTGGCCAATGCTCTTAATTTACCTTTTGTAGAAAGCAGACAATGGGCATTATTCGAAGATAAAAAAGCACATATAAACTTATTAAAATGGGCCTTCAACGAATCCGACTCGCTTATTCAAATTAGTGTAAGCAGATTGGCCTTGCCTATTATAATTAAGAACCTATTTAGCTCCAAAAAAACAATCATAGTTTGGCACTTTTTCGATGCTAAAGACGGTAAAAGTAAATTCTTAAGAAGGTACTACAATTGGCTTGTTAGGTTGGCTCTTTTTATTCCTGCCAAAAAACTTGCCTTTGTGACTGTAGCGCCCTACTGGACAAGCTTCTTTAAAGATGAGTTTAAATTAAAAAAAGTGTTTTTTTTTCCAAATTTAATAGAGGAAAAAGAATACGATTTACCTCAAAAATTTGTCAATAAAAAACAAATTCATTTAGGTCAGGTTTCTTTTAAAAACAGCGCAGAATTATTCCTCTTAGCAGAGCTTTTACATAACAAAGGCTACCAATGTTACATGAGTACCAACGACCCTAAAAAAGTTTATCAGAGCAAGTTTTACGAGGTAATTTACTTTGAGAAGCACTCAGATTATCTTCAAAAAATGGCGAGTAGTGCCTATACATTAGCCATGCCTTCTATTGCAGAAGGATGGAACAGAGTAGCACATGAAAGTTTGTTAGTTGGAACTCAAGTTATAGGATTTAACAAAGGAGGCTTGGGAGATTTACTCAAAGGAGCGAATGCGTTGATGATTGGTACCAAACCCATATCTGCACACATCCCAGCCTTTATAGAAAAAGAATTTGGTTCAAGCCAATGCCCGCCACCAAGCGTAGTAAATGCTTTATACATTGTTTTAAATGAATTAAACGCACCCATAAACAAAGAATTTTTACATCAATTTTCGGTTTCAAAAACGCAGAATTACTTGAACGAACTTGTTCAGTGGTGTAAACAATAATTACTTATTATGATTGTATTTCCGCATTGCAAAATAAACTTAGGTCTGCACATCTTAAACAAAAGAGAAGATGGCTTTCATAATTTAGAAACGGTGTTTTATCCAGTTCCTGTGCACGATGCAATGGAGCTTATAGCCACTCCTGAAAACCCTGAAGAAATAAAGATTATTACAGAAGGTTTAAGCATTGCTGGCGACGAAAAAAACAATCTTATTTACAAGGCTTATAAACTTATTTCGATAGATTATCCTTTGCCACATGTTACATTTTGTTTGTATAAAAATATCCCCATGGGAGCCGGATTAGGCGGTGGCTCTAGCGATGGCGCGTTTGCTATTCGATTACTAAACGAGTATTTTAAACTGCAAATTCCGTTTAGTAAACAAGTAGAATACGCCAGCAAATTGGGCAGCGATTGCGCGTATTTTTTATACCAACAAGCATGTTTAGCTCATGGGCGTGGCGAATTACTTCAAGAAATAAATTTCTCTTTAAAAGGCAAATGGATAGTGCTGGTTAAGCCTCCTATTCACATAAGTACTGCCGAAGCTTTTGCTGGAATTATTCCACGCAACAAGCAAGAAAACAGCTATACAGAAAGCATCACATCAATTTTGTCTGAACCAATTTCGAATTGGAAAAACAAGTTGATAAACGATTTTGAAGGAAGTATTTTTTCTAAACATAGTATCTTATCTCATATCAAAAACACGCTGTATGAAAAAGGCGCAGATTACGCGGCTATGAGTGGAAGTGGCGCAACAGTATTTGGAATATTTGACAAGAATCCTCTCCTACAAAACGAGTTCCCAACTATGTTTTACCACGCGGTGCAGTTAAACTAATTCGGTCCGTCTGATTCTATTAAGCCATCTCTTAAACGTACGATACGCTTAGCTCTTTTGGCAATATCTTCTTCGTGAGTAACAATGATAACAGTGTTTCCTGCCTCATGAATTTTTTCTATCAACTCCATAATTTCATAGGAAGTTTTAGAATCTAAATTACCAGTTGGCTCATCTGCTAAAATAATAGACGGATTATTAACCAAAGCTCTGGCAATAGCCACCCTTTGTCTTTGTCCGCCCGAAAGCTCATTAGGCTTATGATCCATTCTATCGCCTAAGCCCACACTTTTTAGTGCGGCTTCTGCTTTAATAATCCTATCTTTTTTTGAAACGCCTGCATACACTAATGGCAGGGCAACATTATCAAGAGAAGTATTTCTAGCTAATAGATTAAAGGTTTGAAAGATGAAACCAATCTCTTTGTTTCGTATTTCGGCCAAGGCATTATCCGTCATGTTGCTAACATCGGTTCCGTTCAAAAAATACTTTCCGCGAGAAGGTGTATCTAAACAACCTAAAATATTCATGAGGGTAGATTTACCCGAACCTGATGGTCCCATAAGCGCCACATATTCGCCTTTATTTATGGTTAAATCAACCTCACGAAGAGCGTTTACAGTAACCTCTCCAATGCGGTACGTTTTACCGATACCTTTTATTTCAATAACGCTTTGCGCCATTATTTATCGATAAATTTAGGAACTCTAAAATAATCACTATCCTTGGCTGGTGCATTTAACAAAGCATCTTTTTTGGTGAAGTGATTTTTTGCCTCATCTTCTCTTAACACATTTACCTCAGAACTCATAAAAATTAATGGCTCCACTCCTTCTGTATCTACTTCATTAAGCTTCTCACAGTAGGTTAAAATGCGCCCTAAATGATTTTTTAAATCTTCCTTCTCCATATCAGAAAATTCTAATTTAGCTAAATCTGATAGGTGTTCTATAGTTGAATTATTAATATCCATGCTCTTGCAATTTAGTATTTATAACGGTATAAACTTGTTCTTTCAAAATTTCTATATCAGACATCGTCATGCCGCGCGTTTCTATTGGCTTGTGCACAAACTGACTTACTATTCCTGGTCGACCTTCTAACACACCTTGATCTGGCAATATTTTCCAATTACCTACAATAGTTACTGGCAATAAAGGAATTTGTTTTTCAATAGCAATTTTAAACGGACCATCCTTAAACTTTATCATTTTCGGAGTTTGGGCCGGTATGGTGCCTTCCGGAAAAATGACCATACTATTTCCTTGGTCTATCCAATTTAAAGCCTTTCTGTAACTTAAAGCAGATTTACGCGCATCTTTTCTGTCTACTGCAATATCTATCGTTCTGAACCAAATGCCGAATACTGGAATTCTCTCCAACTCTGCCTTGGCCATAAAGTTAAAAAACAAAGGCAACTTTACAGTAAGTGTAATGATATCAATTTGCGAAGTATGATTAGGAACAATCATGTAAGATCGCGATGTATCTAATGGCTCTTCAAAATACATTTTCACTCTTACCAAGTTAAATAAGAGTAGCATCTTTCCCCAAAACTTACGGAGTAAATGTCCTAATCTATATCTTTTTGGATTACTTAACGCATAATAAATGAGTGGGTACAAGGCAAAAAACCATATAGCAGTAGTTAGCCCAAAATAGAGGGCATAAGCAGATCTGAGCGGATTTTTTGAAAATTTTATTGCCACCGTATTTCTTATTTACCGAAAGCCTCTGGATTAACACGCCACGACTTTAACACTTCCATATCAGAAGAACTCACAAAGTTTTTTTCTAATGCGATTTGAACCAAAACATCGTAGTTACATAAGGAGAAAATCGGACAATTAGCGTCAGAGAAATTTTTCTCAGCCACTTGCAAACCATAGGTGAAAATACTGGCTAATCCTAATACGTTTGAACCAAAATCTCTCAATGCATGAACAGCTTGTAAGCTGCTTTTGCCTGTAGACACAAGGTCTTCCACTAAAACAACAGATTGTTCCGGACGAATATCACCTTCAACCTGCTTGCCCATTCCGTGTTTTTTAGGTTCAGACCGAACATAGCCAAAAGGTAAACCCAGCGCATCTGCTACCAAAGCACCTGGTGCAATGCCTGCTGTGGCTACGCCAATAATGGCTTCAACTTGCGGATACCTGGTTTTTATTTCGTGAGCCAACGAATCTTTTATAAAGGTTCTAATGGTAGGGTGCGAGAGAGATAAGCGGTTGTCGCTGTAAATGGGCGACTTTAACCCTGATGCCCAAGTAAAAGGATCTTGGGGTTGTAATTTTATAGCTTTTATCTGGAGTAAATATTCTGCTATCTTTGCAGCTGTGGATTCATTAATTTGCATGTGTACAAATGTATAAATTTTTCGTAAACGATAAGCCTCTTTTACTTTTAAATGAGCTAAGTAATGCTGTTGCTGAAATGCAATTGCCAATAAAACAATATAATACAGATACTAAATTAATGGACTTAGTCCGAAAAATGGAGGATAGCAAAGACGCTGGTTTGGTTTTACTCTGCGAAGACCCTGAAAAAGTGTTCACTAAACTGCTGTCTAAATTCACCACCATTCATGCCGGAGGCGGAATTGTATACAACGAAAAAGGCCAACTACTTATCATGAAACGTTTGGGAAAATGGGATTTACCAAAAGGGAAAATAGACCCGGGTGAAACACGCGAGGAGGCCGCCATGAGAGAAGTGGAAGAAGAATGTGGCTTGTCGCCTCTTACCATTCAACGCTTCTTTGGAAATACCTATCACAGTTATAAATTACAAGGTCACCGCTTTTGTAAACTTACGCATTGGTATATTATGAACACCTCGTATGAAGGCGAATTAACGCCGCAACTAGAAGAAAGTATAACAGAGGTAAAATGGGTTGACCCAAAAGAACTCGACGTAGAAACATTGAACACTTATGAGTCTATTCGTTCTTTGTTAAAAGAGGCGCTGGCAAATTAAATCTCTACTTCTTTCGGAATAAAATTAGAGGCATCGCCACCATTTCTTATTAAATCGCGAACTATAGACGAACTTATCGGAGTATACTCTGGATCACACATCAAAAATATGGTTTCAGCCTTTGGATAAATCATGCGATTCATCTGAGAGATATTCTTTTCGTAGTCGAAATCTGCCATGTTTCTGATGCCTCGCAGCACAAATTGAGCACCGATACTAGCGCAAAAATCTACGGTTAATCCTTCGTAATAATCAGCCCTTACTTTTGGCTCGTTTTTATATATCTGGTTGATCCAATTTACTCTTTTCTCTATAGGAAATAAGGTTGATTTATTGATGTTATGTCCAATACCTACAATGATTTCATCGAACAAAGGAAGTGCCCTACTAATGATATTGGTATGACCAACTGTAATGGGATCAAAAGTACCTGGGAAGAGTGCTATTTTTTTCATAATAAAATTCAAAATTAGTAAAAAACTAATGGTTTACTACTTAAAACAAATGTTTATTAATCATTATTGTTCCTGCTAAAGAAAGAAAAACACGACTGACCATAAACGCGTTCGTTTTGAAAGTTGGGCATGTGGTTAAATTTGAGAGAGCTAGCATGTTCTAAAATCAGCATTCCATCAAGGTTTAATAGATTTCGATCAAACACAATGATAGGAATTTCTCCTATTCTTGGCAAGGCGTAAGGAGCATCGGCAAAGATTATATCAAAAGATTCTGCGCATGAAATTAGATAGCTAAAAACATCCTGTTTAACTACTTCAATTTGGTTCAGACCAAGCTTTTGGGATGTTGATTTGATGAATTTAACGCAATTGGCATTTTCATCTACACTTACGATTCTTTTAGAGCCTCTGCTGGCAAATTCGTAGCTGATATTTCCTGTTCCGGTGAATAAATCGAGCACAGATAATTCTTCTAAATCGTACCTATTTTGAAGAATGTTAAATAAACTTTCTTTTGCCCTATCGGTGGTAGGACGAACAGGTAAGTTATTAGGCGCTTGAATGATTAAGCCACCTTTTTGTCCTCCAATTATACGCACAATAATGCAGCAGATTCGTTAATAAATTGGTGTTCGCCAAACTGTTTAAATTGCAGTGGGTAGGTGTAAACGCTCGGTTTTATTCCGTATTGAACCGACCTCACATACTTTTGAATGAGATGAAACAACTCAGATAGTTGGGTAGAATTTCCGTAAAGCACCACATCACACGCATGAGATATTTGCAATTGTTCTGCGGCAGCAAGCAGATAATATACTATCTCAGTTTCGGTTTCAAACGTAAAAGTATTATAGAATTTTAGCTGCTTGTCTAAATTGAGAATTTCAACAAAGCCCGCATGCATTTGTATGTGCATTTTGTTTGCAGAATTCTCAAAATTTAACGATTCTACAGCCTTAATAAACAATAAAGACGCATGGTAAACATCTACCATTGGCATACCAAAACGAATCATTTTCATGAGTTCATTTTTTACATTAAAAATGGCCGCCGTTTGTTGAACGTGCATCTTGCAATAAAGCACTTGTGAGTTAGGCAAAATCTTATGGTTAAGCGAATAATAAGCTTCAGTCTCCACCACGTTTAACAAAGATTCTGGAACCAAACTTACTTGATGAGAAGAAATAACAACCTTACGTTCCTTGTATTTTGGTTTTAAACTATCTACAAAAGGTTGAATAGTTTTTAACTCATCATAGCTTAGGTTCAGAAAATTAACATCGGGTGCTGTAAAAATAGCGAGTTGTAAAATTTGATTGTTTTTAGGATCGCACACCACCGAACTGATGTGGTTGTTTTCAAAATAAATCACATGCTCATAATCACTTACGGCCGTTTCTTGAAACAAATTATCTGAATAGATTTTACTAGTGATGGTTTGCACAATTCTTGTTCTTACCTTCGCAAAGTAGTAAAACCAAAGCAAAAAATAAAAGCGTGAATACATTTATACCAAAAAACCCAGATTTTTTATCTCTTATTCAGGATAAAATGAAAGAAAATCATTTTATGCAGCACCTAGGATTTTCTATTCATAAAATTGAACCGGGAATGGTAGAAGGCATTTTAGATATTGCGCCAGAACATAGACAACACCTAGGATTTTTGCATGGCGGTGTAAGTGCTACTCTAGCAGATTTAGTAGCAGGCTTTGCTAGTTTTACACTGGTTGAACCCACTCAATCGGTAGTGACTGTTGAAATGAAAATCTCCTATCTTAATCCGGGTATTGGCGATAAAGCATATTGCAAAGGCTATGTAATTAAAGCCGGACAAAAACTAATATTTGCCGAAGCAGAAATATATGTTAATAATGAGGAAAAAGACTTCTTGGTAGCGAAGGGTTATGCTACATATGCCGTAATAGAAAATCCGAAATTATAATTTCTCTCCAAAAGATAAATCTCCAGCATCACCCAATCCGGGCACTATGTAGCTATTTTCATCGAGACTACTATCTACATCTGCCACATAAATTTGGGCATTAGGCATATTTTTTTGCACAAATGCAATCCCTTGTTCGCTGGCAATTAAACTGGCCACAAAAACTTGTTTAGGCTTACCTTTGGTTAAAAGAGCTTTGTATGTAAGATACATAGATTGTCCGGTTGCCAGCATAGGGTCTATTAAAATTAAAGTACGATCTTGCAAATTAGGGGAAGCTAAATATTCTACTACTATTTCAAAATCTTTAGAATGAGTATGTTTTCTATACGCAGAAACATACGCATTATCTGCCCAATCAAAGTAGTTTAAAAATCCTTGGTGCAGTGGCAATCCTGCCCGCAAAACCGTTGCCAACACAGGCTGTTCTTGCAGTACATTGGAGGCATGAATACCCAAAGGAGTTTGTATTTCGGTACTTTTACGAGGCAGCACCTTACTCATTTCATACGCCAATATCTCTCCTACTCGCTCCAAATTCCGCCTGAATCTTTGTCGGTCTTGCTGCACTTGCGCGTTTCTGATTTCAGCGAGAAAATCGCAGACGATAGAGTTTTGTTTAGTTAATATTACTGGCATAAAAAATATAAATATAGAACAAAGTTAAAGAATTCCGTTATTTGCGAGATAATAAAAGATACTACCCTTCAAAAAATATACATGAAATTAAGTTTTTTAGGCGCTGCTAAACAAGTTACAGGAAGCATGTTTATGCTAACGCTCAATTCTGGTTATAAAATATTGGTGGATTGCGGAATGGATTATGAAGTTAAAAAAAATCCAGTAGCACAAGCCAATCTGTTTCCTTTTGAGCCGGTTACCATCGATTTAGTATTGCTCACCCATGCGCACATAGACCATTCCGGCAACCTGCCAGCATTGGTTCAGCAAGGATTTAAAGGCAATATAATGTGCACGCCTGCCACCGCAGAACTTACAAGCTATCTTTTATTCGACAGTGCCAATATCCAGATAAATCAATACAGAAAGAGTTTGGGTCGAACCAAAAAAAACCGCCGCGACCATATACCAAAACCATTGTTTAGCGACAAAGGTGTGAAGCAAACGGTAGATCAGTTTTTCACGATTCCATTTCATAGAAAATTTCAGGTAAATCCAGAATTAAGCATTGAGTTTATAGAAGCCGGACATCTTTTGGGTGCTGCCAGTATTGAGGTATGTGTTACCGAAAATGGCAAGGAAACCAAGATTGGCTTCTCGGGAGATTTGGGCAGAAAAGCCAGCAAACTGGTGCGTGATGGCGAGATTTTTAAAGATGTAGATTATTTGGTTACCGAATCTACCTATGGCGGCAGAAAGCATTTTTCTGGCAGCGATGCCGAAACAGAGTTGATGCCGTACATACAAAAAACGTGTATCGATTTTAGAGGACGCTTAGTTATTCCAGCCTTTAGTGTGGGCCGAACCCAAGCTGTTGTTTTTACGATTAATCAACTTAAGAAAAAAGGCCTTATTCCAGATTGGCTAAAGGTATTTGTGGATAGTCCCTTAGCCATTAGAAGCACACCCGTTTACGAAAGACACGATTATTTGTTGAACCAAGAGGCGCAGCAATTTATGAAGGAGCATGGAAGTTTATTTCATTTTCCAAACATACAATACCTCGAAGACATGGATGAACATGAGGAATTGATGCATTATTTCGACCCATGTATCATCATTTCGGCTGCCGGTATGGTTGAGGGAGGCCGTATTCAAGAGCATGTAAGCAATAATATAGAAAACCCCTACTCTACTATTCTCATTGCTGGTTTTTGTGCAGAAGGCACACTCGGACATAGATTATTGCAAGGACAGCCCAGCATACAAATTAAGAACCGCGAGAAACGCGTGTTTGCGCAGATTGCCAGAACCGATGTTTTTAGCTCGCACCCAGACCACGACGAAGTTTTTAACTACATAGAATCTACGGCACATGCCAGCAAAAAAGCGGGCAAAAAACTAAAGAAAGTTTTTCTAGTTCATGGCGAAGAACCCCAATTACAAGCCATGCAATCTTCGGTTCAAGCCAAAGACCTCTGCGAGGCGGTAATACCAAGCTATTTGGAAGAGTTTGTTTTGTAAGGGCGCTAGTCCAAACATCTCATATCATTCGTTTTCTATGTACAATAATCTTTGTATTATTGACGTGATTTCTTTCAATACCAAAATCAAAAAACATGACTAACTCTGATATTGCAGATATGCTTAAGGCTTTTGCCGATTTAAGTGAATTACATGGGCAAAATCCTTTTAAAATAAAATCCTTTTCTAATGCCTCATTTAGAATAGATAAAATGCCAGAACCCTTGAGATCGGAAGAGCGT
>JAKRSG010000206.1 GCA_022402405.1 Bacteroidia bacterium
AATTATTCTATTGGATGAAAATAAGAACTTAAATTGGTTCAATGTGAAAGTATTTTATGTTTTTTCTGTACCAACTTTCATATTTATGAAGGATGGAAAAGAACAAGGACGGATTGTAGAAATGTCTACTCAGCCCTTTGAAAAGGAATGGTTGAGCTTTTATTTTAAATAATTTTAAAATCGTTTCGAACCGTTTATAATCGAAATATTCGATTCGTGTTAAATATTTGTAGGGTTTTATATTTTTTATAACTTGCAAGCAATGTCAAGAAAAATTATCCTGAGCTTAATAGCTCTCTTTATTATACAATTTGCCAAAGCTGAAAAAGATAGTCTTCAAATTCAGTTAAAAACATTTACCCCAGAAAATCAGCACCCAATTTTATATCAAGTGATTGGTCAGGTTTTAAACAGTTACCACTACAGAAAACTCGTTTTAGACGATAAACTTGGAAGCACCTTATTACAGAATTTAATAGATAATCTTGATCCAGCTAAGGTTTATTTTTTGCAACAAGACATCGACAAGTTTCAAACGTATAAAAATGTGTTGGATGATGAAATAATGCAAGGAAACTTAAGTAAACCTTTTGAAATGTATAACCTATATCAAGAAAGATTGTATGATAGAATTCAATTTACTTTTGCTTTGCTTAATAATGAAATGGATTTTAGTGTTAACGACTCCATTCTAATTGATAGGGACTTAAGCACATTTTGCAAATCTAGAAAGGAACACGATGATCTTTGGATACGTAAAACAAAAAGTGAAGCTCTGCAATTAAAGGCAGATGGTAAAGATTTTAAAACATACTCCGACATTTTAAGAAAGCGCTATTACAATCTTCTTAAGCAATTATCAAAAACCAAAAATGAGGATGTATTCTCTTTTGTAGCCAATTCATTATCTGAAATTGCAGACCCACACACTAATTATTTCTCGCCAAGGGCAGCAGAGGATTTTGCCACCAGTATGAGTCTAAGTCTTGAGGGAATTGGAGCTACGTTACAAACCGAAAATGAATACACCAAAATTAGAGAGGTGGTAAAGGGTGGTCCGGCAGATAAAAGTAAACTCCTATTTGCCAACGATAGAATTTCGGGTGTTGGTCAGGGTAGAGACGGAGAAATTGTGAGCGTTTTGGATTGGAGAATTGATGATGTAGTGAGTTTAATTAGGGGCAAAAAGGGAACCATTGTACGATTAGAAATTATTCCACACAATGCTATTAACAACCAAAGAAAGATTGTCGAAATTACCAGGGACAAAATCGTTTTAGAGGAACAAAGTGCCAAAAGTAGTATTCATGAAAAGACAGTAAATGGCAAAAAGATTAAAGTTGGTGTGGTTGTTTTACCAACCTTTTACATCGATGTTGCAGCTCTACAACGTGGCGACGCAAACTATAAAAGCACCACTCGTGATGTTAAAAAACTAATCCAGGACTTGAAAAAGGAGTCGGTTCAGGCCATAATAATTGATTTAAGAAACAATGGCGGAGGCAGTTTACAAGAGGCAGTTGAACTTACGGGTTTATTTATTAAAAAAGGTCCGGTTGTAGCGGTAAAAGATCATTTTGGAATTACCAAATCTGAGGAAGATAGAGACGAATCTGTGCTTTGGGATGGTCCGTTGGCAGTATTAGTAAATAGGTTCAGTGCCTCTGCTTCTGAAATATTTGCAGCTGCCCTTCAAGACTATGATAGAGCCTTAATTGTAGGCGAAAAGACTTATGGAAAAGGAACGGTGCAACAGTTGTACGACTTAAATAACTTTGTTCAGATTGATGGAAAAAAATTGGGTCAACTTAAGTTAACAATAGCTAAATTTTATAGAATTTCTGGCGGAAGTACTCAGTTTAGAGGCGTTATTCCAGACATTGAGTTTCCAAGTTTATATGCAGAAAAAGAATATGGTGAAGGTGCTAGTGAATTTGCATTGCCTTATGATGAGATAAAACCCCAATATTACGACAAACAAGA
>JAKRSG010000207.1 GCA_022402405.1 Bacteroidia bacterium
TATCTTTAATAGCGCCCTTAACGTATTTTCTATGAAAGAGATAAATACAAACTGTTGCTACACTTACCCGCATTAATATAAACGCAAAAGGCTTTACGTAAACAGGCATAGCCAGCTTGGCAATAGAAAAGGTAGCAGCGTATAATAATGCTACAGCAAATAAAGCTAAATGAACTTTGAGTCTAGTGCTCATGCGATTATTCTACAGAATGATGGTACGTTAAATCTAAACTATTACTTTCTTTAAGGAACCTAGTACTTAACAACCAAGCCGAAACGCTTAAGCCAATGAGCAAGGCAATCCATACGCCGTAGAGACTAAAGTTAAAGTGAAAGCAAAGCACATAACCCAAAGGTATGCCAATTACCCAATAGGCAAAAATGGTTATAAAAGTCGGAATTTTAGTATCGCCTAATCCGCGTAATATGCCCAATCCTACACATTGAATTCCGTCGCTTAACTGAAAAAATGCCGCGATGTACAATAAGTAAATAGCCATATAAACCACCTTTTCATCGTGTGTGTAAAGGCCAATTATTTGCGGGGCAAACAATGCTAAAATTAGTGCACAAAATCCCATAAAAACAGTACCCATTATTAAGGCAGCTCTACCCGAGTCTATAAGGTCTTTTTTATTCTTTCTGCCCAAAGCATCTCCAACGGCAATAGAGCCACCCGCAGAAATTCCGGTAGCAATCATGTAGGTTACTGAAGCAATATTAATGGCCACTTGATGGGCTGCTAGTGCAAACTCATTTATCCAGCCAATCATGATAGCAGCAAATGCAAAGGCACCTATCTCAAAGAAATATTGCAAGCCAGAAGGAATGCCAATTTTAAAAATTTGAACCAAATATTCCCTGTCGTTTTCGTGTTCTTTAAGATGAAGATAAGCTTTGTATTGAGATTGTATTTTTACATACACATACATAGACACTGCCATTAGTACTCTAGATAAACTAGTAGCAATGCCAGCACCCACTAATTCCCATCTGGCTGAACCTAAATTACCGTATATAAATACCCAATTTAAAAATACGTTTATCAAAAGAGCCACGATGGTTATAATAGCAGAAGGTTTTGTATAGCCTAATCCATCGCTGTATTGTTTAATAGCTAAAAACAATAACATAGGTAAGGTTCCAATATTGAGGATGTGCAAATAATCTTTGGCTAAGGCGCTTACTTGTTCGTTCTGTTTAAACCAATGTATATTGAGGGTAATAACTAATAAAACCACACCTATAAATACGCTTAGTAATATGGCAGCTGTAATGGCTTGTTTAAATAAAATAGCGCATTGGTTTGGGTGGCCAGCACCTTTGCTTTTGGCAACTAAAGGAGAAACGGCTGTTAAGGTGCCAATACCTAAAATGGCTATAAAAAAGTAAATTGCATTTGCCAAAGAAGCAGCAGCTAAGTGCACAGCTTCTAGTTTGCCAATCATAATTACATCGGCAACGCCCATAAGCACAATGCCTAGCTGACCAATAATAATGGGCAGGCTGAGTTGAATTATTTTTCTGAAATAGGGGAGGTAACGTTGGTACATTCTTTAAAAAACAAGCCGCAAAAATAGCTTAAATTAAAGGCTTACCAAGTTTATTTTAAAAAGAAAAAGAGGGTAGGTTCAGACCGAAATAGACTACACATTTTCTTTTTGGAACAAGGCCGGAATGGTGCGTAAAATGATTTTTATATCATTCCAAAACGAATAGGTTTTAGCATATTCATTATCCAATTCCATGCGCTCTTCCTCGCTCATAGGGCCGCCTTTACCACGCTTGGTTACCTGCCATAAACCCGTAATACCTGCAGGAGCCATAAAACGCAAAGCAAATTGATCGGTAGTAAGTTTCTCTGCTTCGTACAAAGGAAGCGGCCTGTTGCCTACAATACTCATATCTCCTTTAAGCACATTTACCAACTGAGGTAACTCATCTATACTGGTGTTTCGCATAATTTTTCCA
>JAKRSG010000208.1 GCA_022402405.1 Bacteroidia bacterium
CAAACGGAATTTCCACTTCCAACATTCCTAAAATTTCCATTTCCAACCGAAACAAGTGAACTATCACTTGATAAAATGGAATGATAAATTCTACTATTATTTTTTGAACTTGAATCAATTTTTATAACATTAAAATCTGTATCCATCAAAACTACTTTTGACTTTGAAATTATAAAATACCTGTCGGATAAATAATTAATATTATTTCGTTCATAAGGTAAATGAAATGGCCCAAAAGATTCATTTTCAAATACTGTATCTTTAATTTTAGCACCTAATAGTGTTAACCGAGCAAGTGCCATTTTATTTTCTCTAGTAGCAGAGTATAAAAACTCAGTTCCACTAAAGTTAGTCCCAAAACTTTGCAAACTCCATGAATTATCAAGTTTCGGAATTTGCCATTCTGATATTTTTCCTCCTAAAGAATCGATATTTAGAATTAAAAAATTAGCTTGTTGGTTAAAAATTAACAAAATTGTACCATCATCTTTTTGATCTACTTCAAGGATACTTGATTGATTTGGGGTAATGATATTTGCGAGTATAAAACCTGAGGAGTCAATCAAATAACATACTGAATTTTGATTCTGTGGCAATAAAACATTTGAAGCTAATATGTATTTATTTTCATTAATTTTCAAACTCTTAATTCTAAAATATTGAAACAAGGTGTCGCCTATTTTTATATTTTGAATTACTTCTCCTTGGCTATTTACTTTATACATGCGTAGTCCATTGTTTTTAAGAAGACTACCAGTTCCGTTTATTAACGCAGTAAACCTCACATCTCCATTGGAATTATCCGTCCATAATTCTCCAATTTCAGCATAATTATTATATCCAAAATCAATTATTTTCCTCCAAAATTCATGCCCACATGAATTGAGTTTTGTTAATGTGACTAATGGAACATTAACTTGGGTAGAACCATTTAAACCACCTATACTTACAGTTATAAAACTATTTCCCTCTGTTTCAATAATTCTATAGGCAGTTTCCCTATCAAACATTGTATAAACCGAATCAACCTCACAAAAACTTTGTGCTTTTACATTACCCACCACACAGCATAAAATAAAAATAAGTAGTTTTTTCATAGCTCTAATTATTATTGAAAATCAAATGTATAAATTTTATTTCAAACATCCTAATACATAAATTTCTATTTCTCTAACATTGAACATTTTTGATCTCAAATTTAAAAATATAATCACCTTTCAAATACCATCACAAGTTAAAAACTAATCTAACAAAAGCGCAGACGCTGTAAGAGCGATGAATGTGGTGCTTAAAGAGATTAACGTACTGTAAAAAGGCAGCTGGCAACTAGCAGCTGGCAACTAGCTTCTAGCAACTGGCCAATTTTCGAATAAGCATAAAAAAAGCTCCGAATTTTTCGGAGCTTTTTTTATGCTTATTTGTTTTCTCTTCGGATTTTGAATTTAGAATTTCGGATTTGGTTTTTCAAGGTTTCTCTATCAGCAATTTTTGTATAACTTGGCCTTTATTTGTGCTGATGTTAAGAAAGTATATTCCGGGAGAGATTTGACTGACATCTATATTTTGTTCAGCACCAAATTGCTCAATTATTCTGCCGGTATAATCTGCTAGATAACTACTTTCTAAGGCATACTTGCTTTGTATTTGCACGCTAGTACTTGCAGGATTTGGAAATATTTGAACATTGAAATCATTTTCGTTGCCCAACAAACCCATTACAGGATAAATAAAGATTTTCTTTTGAGCTTCTACCATACTGCCATCGGCGGCTTGAGCTTTAACTGTAACATTTCCCCATTTTCTAAAGGACAAAAATCCGAACGAGGATATAAAAGCAATGCTTGTATCATCTACACTCCAAATTAAGGTTTTGTTGGAAGCATGATTGGGTAATATAATACCCTTCAATAAAACATATGCTTCCCTAATAAATATGGAACTAGGACCTTCAATGCTAAGGTCTTTTACATACGTTATCAGGTACGATTTTTTAACCCAAGTTCTAAATCTAGGAAAGCTGGAAATCCCTCCGCGACTCTCTAAAAATCCAACTTGTAAAACCTGATTATCCTCGCTGAGTATAGCATTATGAGCATTAATATAAGGACGTTCAAGTTCATAATACCCCATCAATGTATCACTTTTTATAAACTGTAAGTCGTTATTAAACACCAGAGAAACATGATCAAAACGCAGCAAAATACCTTGCTCAGCAACATGTAAAAAGGCGTAATCCTTAATTCCTGGAGAGCTTAAACTATTGTCAAAAAGAACACCTCCTTGAGCATCATAATGAATTAATTTAAACTGCTTTCCACCGGGTAATTCAACCAATCCAAACAAACCATTTGCTTGACTATTTAGAGTTAACTGAACCAATTTACCCGACTCACTTTTGACCCCTAAATCATACCATTTATTACCTAAAGAATCAATTATAAGCCATTTGTAATTTGAATCATTACTATGACTTTTAACAAGTAAATTTATGCTATTTGAGTTTGTCTTTTTCAACTCTAGTATTTGAGGTTTAAATCCAGTTAAATGAATAAAAATTGTATCCATTATTTGCTCATTAGAATCTTTGTGAAGTATCTGTATGGAATCGCCTAAACTTTCAAAATCATAAAATTTATTCTCGCTCATTACTGAACCAAACAAGGCTTTATCTATTGGATTTAAACTGATAACATTACCATATTCATCAAATTTATAAACGATATCTTTACCCAAAACTACACCCATAGAAAGCACATAAAAATCTCCAGATTTCTTAAGTACATTGGGAGAATATTGCTTAGGTATATAATAATCAAAAGGGCTGTTGGTTGAATCAATATTAATTTCCCAAATCTTTTGGTTACACGTATCTACTTTCCTCAAAAACACCGACTGTTTATAACTAGTAACACCATCATTCGACTGCCCACCAATACCATATCTACCTGCCACAAAAAACGACTTATCCTTGGCCTGAACCAAACCATCCAAACGTGTTTGTCCAAAGCCACTCAAGGTATCAAATTCGCAAAACTGAGCTTTACCCAAATTTAAATAACCCGCAGCAAAAATAAATAAGACTAATTTAAGGAAGTTTTTCATAGCTAAAGGTATTTAGTAAATATTTCGAAAATCGAATATAAGTATTTCATTCCAAATCTTCCCCATTCATAATTCAAAATTCATAATCACTGCTGTCCTAGATAATGCCTGAGATTCTTCGCTGACGCTCAGAATGACGCGCTACCCAAATGTTTTCCGGCAGGGCACTTGGAAACAGCGAAGCTGCCTCCAAGTGCCCTGCCTTTAGTTATAAAACACTGTCATCCAGAGCGTGACGAAGTGAAGCGAAGGATCTTCATTCTTGTAGTAGGATTTTCCCTGACAGCAGTAATTCATAATTCATAATTTCCCCCATTCATAATTCATATTTTCTTCCAAACCATTTGCCTAATTTCGCTGACTTCCTCATATTCGCGAGTTATTGATGAGAAAATGATTGGGTTCAAACAGAATTGAGCCTACATTTGCTTGCAACTAAATGAATTTAAATAGAAATGTCGGTTATAGTTAGTGGTTTAACAAAAATATACGGTACTCAAAAGGCGCTAGATGGCGTGAGCTTTGAGGTAAAACCTGGCGAAATACTTGGTTTTTTAGGTCCGAACGGCGCCGGAAAATCTACTACCATGAAAATACTTACAGGGTATTTGCCCCAAACAGCCGGAGAAGCCAGCGTTTGCGGTTTTGATGTAAACACCCAACACATGGAAGCCCGCAAAAAAATTGGCTATTTACCAGAGCTCAACCCTTTATATACCGATATGTATATTAAAGAATACCTCTTGTTTTCGGCCAGTTTAATGGGTATTACAGGTAAAGAAGCCCAAGAAAAAGTAGAAACCATGATTGCCAAAACTGGCTTAACGGTAGAACGCAAAAAGCAAATACACCAACTTTCTAAAGGGTATAAACAGCGCGTGGGATTGGCAGCAGCCATGTTGCATAACCCAGAGGTGCTTATTTTGGATGAACCTACAAGCGGATTAGACCCCAATCAAGTAATTGAAATTCGCAACCTCATAAAAGAAATTGGGAAAGACAAAACGGTAATTTTCTCTACCCACATTATGCAAGAAGTAGAAGCCATGTGTAGCAGGGTAATAATCATTAATAAAGGTAAATTGGTGGCCAACGATGCCATCGAAAACCTACAAAAACAGATTCAAAAAGCATTTACCCTGAGCGTAGAATTTAAACAAGACATCGACGAAACCAAGCTTAAAACCATTAAAGGTTTGGTTCAGACAGAGAGAAACGGCCGACTATTTAGCTTAAAAGCCACCCACGACATACGCGAAGAATTGGCCCAATTAGCCCAAGCAAATGGCTGGCTGATCCTATCTATGCAATTGGCAGAAAACTCACTCGAAGATGTATTTCAATCCTTAACCAAATAAATATGCTTAGCATTTATATAAAAGAAATTAGAAGTTTTTTAAGTTCACTCATTGCCTATGTGGTGATGCTTGTGTTTTTGCTTGCCATTGGATTATTTACTTGGGTATTGCCAGAATACAACGTGTTTGATTACGGCTATGCCAACCTAGATACCCTGTTTAATATGGCACCTTGGCTGTTTATATTTTTAATCTCGGCCATTACCATGCGCAGTTTAAGCGAAGAAAAAAAGAACGGCACCATCGAAATTATCAGCACTAAGCCCATTAGCGATTTATCTATTATTTTGGGGAAGTATTTTGCGGGTTTAAGCATTGTTGTTTTTACCTTACTGCCTACCATAATTTATTATATTACTATTTACCAATTGGGCGCACCCAAAGGAAACCTTGATAGCGGCGCCATTTTAGGTTCGTATATTGGACTGTTCTTTTTAAGCTCGTGTTTTGTGGCAGTTGGCATGTTTGCATCGGCTATTAGCGATAATCAGATTGTGTCTTTTATAGCCTCTATGTTTTTATGCTTTATGTTTTACAACCTATTTGAGCTAATTGCCGATTTTAAACTCCTAGGCTCGTGGGATTCTGTGGTTGCCGCCTTGGGCATTAATTTCCACTACCAAAGCATTAGCAGAGGAGTAATAGATTCGAGAGACGTATTT
Organism: Bacteroidia bacterium; assembly: GCA_022402405.1. Taxonomy (GTDB): domain Bacteria; phylum Bacteroidota; class Bacteroidia; order UKL13-3; family UKL13-3; genus B1. The sequence continues at coordinate 5,123 of JAKRSG010000208.1, forward strand.
TATTTTTTAGGTTTTGATATTGTATTTATAGCAGCAACTAAAACGGTTTTTGGAGGTAGAAAATGGTAGAGAAAAAATATCGTTCAAACAAAAAGCAAGACCTATTACAATTAGTATTAATTGTAGGCATTGTTGTGCTCGTTAATTTAGTGCTGAACCCATTCTTTTTTAGAATAGATTTAACCAAAGAAAAACGCTACTCGCTTAGTGAAGCCAGTGTTAAATTAGCTCAAAAAGTAAATGAGGCACTGTATATAAAAGTATATCTAGAAGGCGAATTTCCAGCCGGATTTAAACGCCTAAGCAGAAGCACCAAAGAAATGCTCGATGAGTTTAGCGCATATAGCAATGGAAATATTCAATACGAATTTATTGATCCATTTGAAAATGCAGATGCTAAAAAAATGGAAGATATTATTGTAGAGCTTGGCAATAAAGGACTACAACCTACCAATGTTCAAATAAAAAAGGAAGATGAGTTTGCCCAAAAAATCATCATTCCGGGAGCCATTGCTTATTACAAAACCAAAGAGTTTCCTATCAATTTATTGAAAAATCAATTCGGACAAAATCCGGAAGAAGTTATTAATAGCTCTATCGAATTATTGGAATACGAAATTGCCAATACCCTACGCAAAGCCACCCAAGAAAAGAGCAAGAAGATTGCTATTATAGAAGACCATGGAGAATTAGGCAGGTGGGATTTAGCCGAAGCACAAGCTATGTTGAGTCAGTTTTACGAAGTAGAAAGACTGCCACTATCCATTCAGGTGCCACAACGATTATTTGATTTTGCAGGAATAATCATTGCCAAACCAACACAAGAAATAAACGAGTTCGATAAGTTTAAAATCGACCAATACATTATGCATGGAGGCAAGGTACTTTGGTTGGTAGAATCCCAATTGGCCAGCATGGACAGCCTGCAAAGAGAAAACTTATTTGTTAGCACCACTTACCCAACCCGAATAGACGATATGTTATTTAAATACGGAGTGAGGGTAAATGGCAATATCATCCAAGATTTGCAATGCAATGGCATTCCTGTTTTAAGCGGAATGAAAGATGGCGTTCCACAACAGAAACTCTTGCCTTGGCCATTTTACCCTGTTGCACCCGGTGCTAGCAATCACCCCATTGTTAAAGGGGTTGAACCCATTTGGTTTCAGTTTGCCGCATCTATAGACACCTTGGCAAACCCTGCTATTAAGAAAACGGTATTGGTTCAATCATCGCCTTACAGCAGAGTATTAACAGCACCTGTGCGCGTAGATTTAAACACCGCCAGATTAGATTTACAGCCCGAAATGTTTAGACGTAATAGCTCGGGTAATTTTATCATGGGCGTATTATTAGAAGGAACCTTTACCTCCAACTTTAGGTTCAGACATGATGCCAGCAAAACACCTGAACTGCCTTTTAAAGACAAGGTAGATAACAACAAAATGATCGTTATTTCGGATGGAGATGTTATTCGCAATCAGTTTAAGAAATCTACCGGAGAAGTATTTCCATTAGGCTACGATAGATATACCAGAGAAACATTTGGCAACAAAAAGTTTATTCAGAATTGCATAGATTATCTCTGCGACGACAGTGGTATTATTGAGGTTAGATCGAAAGAAATTACCCTTCGCTTACTTGATAAAGGCAAGGTAAAAAAAGACAGAAACTTTTGGGTTGCCATTAATATTGGCTTACCACTTTTGCTGATCCTAATTTTTGGAGCCAGCAATCATTTTATCAGAAAAAGAAAATACACAAGGTAAATGAATAAACAAACAAAAATACTGATAGCTGTTTTAATGATAACAGGCATTGCCTATTATCTAGTTTCTAAAAAACCTTGGAGAACAGCCGAGAAAGCCGCTAATGCATTTGCAGTGGAAGACACAGCTTCCATAACCAAAATATTTATGGCTAACAAACGAGGCGAAAAAGTTTTATTGGAGCGCCTAAGCAATAACGAATGGCAGGTAAACGGAAAAGTATTAGCAGAGCAACCTAAAATACAGCTTTTGCTTAGCACCTTAAAACAGATGCAAATACAAATGCCTATACCGCCTGCTATGCATAATACTGCTATTGGTATTTTGGCTACTAAAGGAATAAAAACGGAGGTTTATGCCGGCGACAAACTTATAAAAACCATTTATGTTGGCAGCGAAACTCCAGACAAAACAGGAACATTTATGTTGCTAGAAGGCGATGAAGAAGTATACTCGGTGCACATACCAGGCTTTGTTGGATACCTTACTCCTAGGTTTTTTATAACCGAAATTAAATGGAGAAGCAAATTGGTTTTTAACTACAACCCCGACGAAATTGATAGCTACCAAATAAACTACTTAAAGAATCCTGAAGAATCTTTCTCGTTTCAGAAAGATTTATTTCTGTCTAATCAGTCAATTCTAAATGGCAAAAACGAAAGTATATTGGCGGATAGTCAGCAAGTAAAAGTATTGTTGCACTCATTTCAAAACAAGTATGTAGAAGGATATTACGACGATAGCACCTTTACACCTAGAGAACGCGACTCATTATTTACCTTGCAGCCTTATTGTAAAATCGTATTAAAATCGGTTCAGGGCAAAAGCCACGAGCTAAGCTTTTACGAGAAACCCGTGGGCGATAGAACCAAATTTAGATACGACGACCAAGGAAATGAGTTAGAAATTGACCCAGAAAAATTCTATGTAAAAATAGACGACATACCACAAATTGCCTCTATTCAGGAATACGCTTTTAGAAACGTATTAAGCAAATTAAGTAAACTAAAACGGAAATAGATTAGCTTTGCGCACATGGAATATTGGGTAATTATTATTGGTAGTATTTTGTTTTCGGCATTTTTTGCGGGCATGGAAATAGCGTTTATTTCTGCCAATAAATTACTCATAGAACTTAAACACAAACAAGGCAGCACCTACGCCAATCTGCTTTCTCCATTTGTAGCAAATCCTTCTAAATTTATTAGCACCACCCTCATTGGCAACAATATTGGCTTGGTTGTGTATGGTATTTATATGGCTAAATTGCTGAACCCATTTCTTATCTATTGGATTCCGGCTTTGGCCAATAATGTATTTCTGTTGTTAACCATGCAAACCATTATTTCTACCCTTTTGGTTTTGGTTACAGCCGAATTTTTACCCAAAGTACTTTTTAGAATAAACCCAGATAATCTATTAAAAGTATTGGTGTTTCCGTTTATGATATTCTACTATTTGTTTTGGCCTGTAGTAGTTTTCATAACTTGGTTATCTAAATTTATTCTGAGCAAAATGAGCGGCTACCAATTTAAAGAAAGCACTCCCGCCTTTAGCAGAGTAGATTTGGATCAATACATAGACCAAATAAACGACCAAGATTTACCAGAAGATATTGAAGTAGACACAGAGATATTTAAAAATGCGCTCGACTTTAGCAATATAAAAGTGAGAGAATGTTTGGTTCCAAGAACAGAATTAGTGGCCATGGATATTGATTCTGGCATAGAGTTATTATACCAGAAGTTTATTGAAACAGGTTTAAGTAAAATTTTAATTTATAAAGATAATCCCGATCAAATCATAGGTTATGTGCACCAAAAAGAGATGTTTAAAAAGCCAAAAAACATTCAGGGCATGCTCATATCTATAGATATTGTTACCGAAACTATGAGCATTATGGATGTGCTTAATAAGTTTATAAGGAGCAGAAAAAGTATTGCTTTGGTGGTTGATGAATTGGGTAGCACCGCTGGCATTATTACCATTGAAGATATCTTAGAAGAAGTATTTGGCGAAATAGAAGACGAGCATGATGTAGAAGATTTGCTAGAACAACAACTAAACGAAGGAGAATTTAGGTTCTCTGCCCGTCAGGAAATCGACTACTTAAACAACACCTACGATTTAAACATTCCGGAGGGCGATTATCACACTTTAGGGGGTTACATTTTAACTCGTCATGAGAACATACCAAGCGCCGGAGAAAAGATTTTGCTCGACAATTTTGAGTTAATTATAGAGCAGATTAAAAACGCCCGTATCGATGTAATTACCCTTAGAATCATTAACAAAGAAAACGATTAATAGACGTTTAAAATCTTCATTTTTTTAGCATTAAACGTAATAACATCACCTGCCTTTTTCCCCAACAAAACCTGTGCTAAGGGCGATTGTGGCGACAATACCATAAACTTGTTTTGGTTCAACACAACTGGTCCTAACGCCACAGCTATCCAATACCAAAAAGTATCGGTTTGAACCAAGGCTCCTAACTCAATTACAGCATGAGTAATGTTGGTATCTATTTTCAACAAATTTCTGTAATCCACTTGCAGGGCAGCCAAACGTTTGGCATGCATATCTCTATCTAATTGCCCCATAGCCCTACCCGTTTCATATTTATCGCCCATGCTACTTTTTTCGTTGCTATTTGCAGACTCTTGCGCCGCTTTCATAGCAGTTTCTGCCTCCAGCATTTTCTCTTGCAACAGTGCCTTGCAAACATGGGCCAATTCTGTTTTGTTCATGGTGCAAAGGTAGGAAAAATTCAGAGACGCACGGCCCTGCGTCTCTTCAGTGGGTTGTGCGTCGCTACAATATGGCATTCGTTTTTTACTAAACAATCTGTATCATTGCAGGCAATAAACAGCAATATGAAAGACGTATTTGTAATAGATGCCTTGCGCACACCAATAGGTAAATATGCCGGTTCTTTGAGTTCGATTAGACCAGATGATTTGGCTGCAATGGCCATAAAAGCGCTTATAGAACGTAATCCTTCGGTAGATGTAAATGAGATTGAAGACGTAATTTTAGGAGCTGCCAATCAGGCTGGAGAAGACAATAGAAATGTGGCTCGTATGGCATTGTTATTGGCTGGATTACCAACGCATATTGGTGGCAATACCGTAAACAGATTATGTGCAAGTGGCTTGCAAAGTATTATGGATGCTGCACGTGCCATACAATCTGGCGATGGCGAAATTTATATTGCCGGAGGAGTAGAAAGCATGAGCAGAGCGCCATTTGTAATGGCTAAAGCAGAAACTGCATTTTCTAGGGTTCCAGAAATATATGATACTACCATTGGCTGGCGTTTTACCAACAAAGCTTTAAGCGCCTTATATCACCCCTACAGCATGGGCGAAACCGCCGAAAACGTAGCTGCCAAATGGAATATAACTAGAGAAGCTCAAGATGCTTTTGCGGTAGAATCTCAGAAAAGGTACCAAGCCGCACATGATGCCAATCGTTTTGCAGAAGAGCTAATCTCTATTGCTATTCCTCAGAAAAAAGGCGAACCCAAAATATTCAGTAAAGATGAACATCCGCGTTTAAGCAGCCTTCAAGATTTGGCTCAGCTTAAGCCTGCATTTAAAAAAGATGGCTCTGTTACAGCCGGAAATTCTAGTGGCATAAATGATGGTTCAGCCATGCTTTTACTAGCCAGCGAAGAGGCAGTAAAACGTTTTAACCTAAAACCAATTGCCCGTATTGTTTCTAAATCTATTGCCGGCGTAGACCCTGCCGTTATGGGTATTGGTCCGGTACCTGCCACCCAAAAAGCACTTAAAAGAGCAGGATTAAGTGTGGCAGATTTAGGCTTAGTAGAACTCAACGAAGCCTTTGCCTCACAAGGTTTAGCATGTATGCAAGAACTTGGGCTGAACCCAGACATCGTAAATGTTAATGGTGGCGCCATCGCTTTGGGTCACCCATTAGGCGCCAGCGGCTCCAGAATTAGCGCTACGCTTATTCACGAAATGCGCAAACGCCAGGTTAAATACGGCGTAGCTACCATGTGTATTGGCGTTGGACAAGGAGCGGCAATTGTATACGAAGCATTGTAAATCAGGGCATTAAATTAAAATTAAATTACACAAATCAACAATAAGCAGTTGTTACGTGGCGTTAAGACCCTAAAAAAATATGAAAAAAATAATTACACTACTATTGCTATTTTGTGTTTTCCAAGTGCAATCGCAAACAGTTAAAGGCCTACAAAAAGGCAAACTTGTCGGTGCGCAATTTTATGCCGAAAACGAAAGAGAAAAAAGTCGAATAGAGCCCATTTATGAGGAGCTATTTGTGTTTGTAAAAACTCAGATTGGTGGCATGTATCTGGGAGATGGCTTTGTAGAAAGTAGATTATGGAACGATACGGAATATGTTGAATTTCCAATTGACCCAAATGATCCAACACTAACTAAAGTTGACACCTTTATTCTCTACCAAAGAGGGTATATTATAAACAAACCCATTATAGCCAAAAAGAATGGCAAATACGGCATCATAGATGAGAAAGGAAATGTGTTAGTAGGATTTGAGCACAACACCTATTTGGCCAGCATGGAGCTGATAGGTTATCAAAATGAGATACAAAAACCCTTGATTCTATTGCAAAAAGGCTCTAGTTATACCTTGTATGACACTAAATTAAACATCATATTAAACGAAAGCCAGTTCCCCAAAAACTTTCATTCATTAAACAGAAAATATGAGGCACTACAACTCATGTTATTTGGCGATTATTTGCTCATAAATGAAGGCGGAATATTAGCAGATTCTAGTGTTAAAGTACCAGCCAAAAAAGAAACCGTAAAAGGCAAAGTGGTAGTTAAAGAAAAAGCATTTTCATACTCGGTTTATTATTACAAGGGAGGTAATTTTAATGTGCTAAATTTAAAAACAGGCTCCCTGCTTTGGCCAAATGCTAAACCAGAAGTTTTTATTACCACATTTGATAAAGAAGGAAATGTGCATTTTGAAAATCTAAACCCTAGGAACATAAATTCAATTTTCCATTATCAAAACAGCAGTCATAAAATAAGTCCAGCTAATATTGAGTTTAAATAACACTCAAACCTCCCCCACAAAGCAATTACCCAAACAAGTTTAATAGGTTAATTTTTTATATAACTATTATTCTTTTTTTTAATCTTTCATTTTCCATGTTCCTTTTTTTAAGTAATTTTGGTGCTGAAAATCAAAACAAATTAACTACTTAATAATGAACAAAATAAAAGTAGCCAATCCGGTTGTTGAACTAGATGGCGATGAGATGACTCGTATTATCTGGAAGTTTATAAAGGATAAATTGATATTACCTTACCTAGATTTAGACATTAAATACTACGATTTAGGTATGGAATACCGCGACCAAACCAACGACCAAGTTACGGTTGATGCGGCAGAAGCTATCAAAAAATACAATGTAGGTATTAAGTGCGCTACCATTACTCCGGATGAAGCGCGTGTGAAAGAATTTAGCCTTAAACAAATGTGGAAGAGTCCGAACGGAACCATCAGAAACATTTTGGATGGTACTGTTTTTCGTGAACCTATTGTTTGTTCAAATGTACCCCGTTTGGTTCCTAACTGGACAGCCCCAATTATGATTGGCCGTCATGCTTTTGGCGACCAATATCGTGCTACCGATTTTGTTACCAAAGGCAAAGGAAAACTTACTGTTAAGTTTGAAGGTGAAGATGGTTCGGTTCAAGAATTTGAAGTATATAACTTTAAAGGAGATGGTGTAGCTTTAACCATGTATAACACCGATGAAAGTATTAAAGGTTTTGCACACTCATGTTTTAACATGGCATTAAGCAAAGGATGGCCATTATATCTTTCTACTAAAAACACTATTTTAAAGAAATACGATGGTAGGTTCAAAGATATATTCCAAGAAATTTATGCCGCAGATTACGAAGCTAAATTTAAAGAAGCTGGTATTGTTTACGAACATCGTTTAATAGACGATATGGTGGCATCTGCTTTAAAATGGAATGGTAATTTTGTTTGGGCATGTAAAAACTACGATGGAGATGTGCAATCAGATACCGTAGCACAAGGCTTTGGTTCATTAGGATTAATGACCTCGGTATTGGTAACGCCAGACGGTAAAACCATGGAAGCAGAGGCCGCACATGGCACAGTTACCCGCCATTTCCGCGATCACCAAAATGGCAAGCCTACCTCTACCAATCCAATTGCCAGCATTTTTGCTTGGACCCGCGGTTTGGCATTTAGAGGT
>JAKRSG010000209.1 GCA_022402405.1 Bacteroidia bacterium
CTTTTTTGCGAACATCTTCTACATCCTTCTTCATTTTGCGATAATCTTTTGCTTCAAAGGGATGCACGCCACCTGTTTTTCCGATTAATTTTTTATCGTCGGTTAGGTTATCTCCATCGTTAAAAAGTACGTAATATTTAACTCTACCATCTTCGTAGGTTTGTTTGTACCAAACCAATAACTGACCAATATATGGAAACATACTGCCTGTTAAATCTACAACTAGCATCATTTTTTTCCATTCACTGTTTCTCCTAAAAATTCTGAAAATAGTAGAATCTTTAATCTTGTATTCGCCGCTAATAAACTTATCGAATTTAAGGGTAGTTTCTTTACTCGGACTCTCGAAGGTAACATTCCCTTTTTTATCAAAATGTGCGTAGGAGCCCGTTAATTCGCCCTTCTCAAAATTACCCTCCGTAGTTACTAGTCCATTTACATCAAAATTTCTTTCGTAGCCAGATTTTAGTCCGCGACTGTAAAATTCTTCTACTTTGGTGCTGCAATTTGGGTAGAACATAACACGTGGTCCGTCTAAAACTCCTTTATGGTAGGTGTTGCTATATTCTAAACAATCTTGGTTGTCGAAATAACTAATTTCTAAGCCTTCTTTTTCACCATTTTCGTAAAATACCTCATATTTTAAATCACCATTTGCCCAGAAATAACGCCAGAATCCTTGCTTTTTTCCGTTGGCTAAGGTTAGGTTTATCGTGTCTCCATCTGCTATTGTAAAGGTTTGGGATGAACCGAATTTAATTGTTAGTAAAGCAATTATTAAAATCCAATATTTCATTGGTTCAAATATAATAAAAGCTCGGCTCGAACCCAATTAAATCTGAGGATATATTTAGACTTTTTTCCATTCCTTGGTTTGGAAATCATATTGTTTAATAACACGGGCCGGATTACCAACTGCAATGCTGTAAGGGGGAATAGACTTGGTAACAACTGCTCCAGCTGCCACTACACAGTGTTTTCCAATGGTAACACCTGCAGTAATTACGGCATTTGCTCCAATCCAACTGTCGTCTTCAATTACTATTGGGTTCATACTAACAGGTTGAAGATGTATGGGTTTTTCTATGTCTTCGTATCCATGATTTAGGCCGCTCATGACAATATTTTGCGCTAATATAACGTGGTTGCCAATGGAAACCGGACCAATAATAACGTTGCTGATGCCAATTCTAGAATGTGAGCCAATATGTACATCGCCTACGCCATTGTTTACGGTGCAATAATCTTCAATGGTACTACCTTCTCCTAATGAAAATTTGTTAAATGGAAGAACATCCATTCGGGTATTCCAGCGTATGGTGCTTTTGCGCGACACCTTATGAAAGAAGGGGTTCAGAAACCATTTTACCCAAAGTCTTGGTCGGGCTTGTCCGCGTGGAATAAGCATGTAATGTACAAACTTTTTTAATGCTACATTAGATTTTATGAATGTTACAATAGACATAGTTTAAATATAATTAGGTTTTACTGTTTCAATGGCTTTATAAATTTCATCTACACTATTTTCCCATGTATGAGAACGTGCAAAAGAAATTCTTTCTTTTATTCTAGCTTCGTTATTTTCACTCAACGCTTTTTCGATAAGCATTGGGTATTCTTCTTTCGTTTCTGCTAGGTAAGTATGTTCACTAAAAATGCTCATGGCTTTAGTTTTCGTTGCTACTGTAATTTTACCCATGGCCAAATATTCATCAATTTTTCTTGGGTAATTACCAATGGTAACTTCGTTCAAAACTTGTGGGTTTATGGCTACATCAAAAGCAGATAAGTAGGCGGGTAAAGTATCGCCATTTTTTAATCCCAAGAAGTATACATTGGGTAAATCATGCAAACTAGAACGTTCAAAGGCTTCGTCTTGCGGACCAATTAATACTAAAGACCACTTTGGATTGTGATTGGCAATAGTTTCCAAAATGCCTAAATCTAATCTAAGTGTGTACAAAGCTCCAATGTAACCAATGATAGGTTTAGGAATATCAGCAATATC
>JAKRSG010000210.1 GCA_022402405.1 Bacteroidia bacterium
CTTCTAAATTAAGTAATAACTTGCGCATAGAAGGCAATAAACTATCGCCTCCAATAATTTTAGAGATGTCTATTTTGGCCTGAATATTCCTAATTCCATTAGCACCTTGTATATTGTTTAAAATAAACTGTGCCTCGCCATTGCTCTGGGTTTCGGCGCTGTTGTTGCCCCTAAATTTTAATCCGTTACCAATAAGTTGTATAGGTAAAAACTGTATTTTGTTCCCTAATCTATCGTTTTCTCTCACTTGCGCCGCCACTATTACGGGCTGAACCAAAGACTTGCCGGCACTTACCTTAAAGGTTGTTTCGCTGGTTTTTAGGTATGCCGCGTACAATTGATTTTGTATCTTAGAAATTATCTCGTTCATCAAATATACGTTTCTACCTTTGTAATCGGCTTCAATGGCTTCGTTCAAATAATTCTGTAAGGAGATGGCTGCTTTAAATTTGAGCTTTAGCGATGCGGTATAATCGCTTTGCCACGTTAACATTTCAGATCGGTTCAAAAAGTCTATAGATTTTTCGATGGCTTCGTTCAATTTTCTGCGCTTTTGTGCCTCGTATTCTGCCTTGCTAAATCGGTAGTAAATCCAATAGTCTTGGCCATTTTCCCAACTACCTAGCACTTCAAATCCTTCAAGCGTTTCGCTAGAAATTAGTTTGGTGTCAGAAAAAAATTGCTGACTAAATTGTTGGTTATTTTGTTGCTGAGACAATACTGAATGCGACGATACGCTTACTTTTATCTCGCCCATCATATCGTCGAGTGCATTTTTTTTAGCCACCCGCTGATAATCGTTGGGGTTAATTAATTTACTGGCCGAACCAATGCCAATATAATATTGCGTGTTTACTGGTCTTTGCTGAACCCAATCTGGTTTATGTTTAGCTGAATGCGCCACCTTGCTGGTATTGCACGAGATTATAGGCAGTATTACTGCATACAATATCAAAATAAATAGCCAACTGTTTTTCATGATTGGGTTAACATAAAAGTGCAATACAAGAATTACCCTTGTACTGCACTTATTGTTTTAAACTATAGGATTAGTTGCCGCTTCTTTCTTTGGCTAACTTATCCATTTCGGCATTAAATACTTCTTCAAACTTCTTTTTATCGTAGTCTTGTGAAAGCTTTTGGTTATTGTTCATAGCCTTGTTTATACCGTTTAATACTGCTTGTTTGTTTGCCTCAATAGCCACCCAATAAGTAAAGCTGTTGTTAGGTTCTTTAAATAACTTTTCGCCAATCATTTTTACATCTACCAATTCTTGGTTGGTTACTTCGCGAGCTAGTTCTTCAAATTTGTTGTTAAACTCGGTTTTATTATCAATAGTGCGTTGTTGAGTGTATTGGTCGGTTACTTTTTTAACAGTAGTTTGGATTAATCCGGCCATTTCACTTTTAGCATTTTGTAAGGCAATCTTTTTGGCAGTTTGCAAATCAGGACTACTTCCGCTGCTCTTTGCTCTAAAGTTTTCTGCATCGCTATAATATTCTTTACTACTAAATGGAACGCTAATTTCAACTGCTCCAGTAGTTTTTTCGATAGGTGTAGCGGCGTTTTTCTTCGATTTACAAGCCGACACAATAAGTGCCAAAGCAACTAAAATGGCTCCTGAACGTAACAGGGCTTTTAAGTTTAATTTCATGATAATGGTTTTTTAAAATAAATGGTAAAAGTAAGAATGTTTCCTCAAAAACAAAAGCTATGCCAGAATGAATGATGAATTACGAATTACGAATTACGGATTACGAATGGGGGAAATTATTAATTAAGAAAAAATTATGAATGTTGGGAATCTACCGCTTTGCGTGTCACCATAGACCTCATTGTCCTATTGGTCCTTTAAGCTTTTTTAACCACCCATTTACCTTACTAAAGTAAAACTTTGGCTAAAGGTGTTTGTTTCGCTTTGGTCTTTTAGTTTGTATGTAAACAAGATGATGTAATTTTCGCTAGAGGCGTTGCTGCCATCCCAGCCTTGGTTAATAGATTGGGTAAAAAACACTTCTACACCCCATCGGTTATAGATGCGCATTTCCCAAACTTCTATGTTTTTGGCTTTTAAAACGGGAAGGTAAATATCGTTTAATCCATCGCCATTGGGAGTAAAGGCATTTGGGAAATAGATATTATTTCCACACACTTCTTTTACCTCAACAGTTTTGCTTGCCTCGCAGTTTAAAGAATCTGTTATGCTTAAGAGGTATTTCTCTGCTTGTGTGCTTATAATTTGTCTGCTTGTTTCTCCAGTAGGCAACCACAAATAGGTTTTAAAGTCTTTTCCGGCATCTAATATAATACTGGGCACATCGGTAAAACAAAGTTGGGTATCAGTAGGCATAGGAATGAAAACAGATTTATTAAAACCAATATGTATTGTGTCTATTTGGGCGCAATGCTCTTTGGTTATTTGAACCCAAACTTTTGAGTTTGCTGCTAAGGCTGCTCTGGTAAATACTTGTGCAGGGCTTGTACTTCCATTGCTCCACAGAAGCGAGGTATGGGCAGGTTGAATAGTTGTTGCCAGTTCTATTTCGTTTATCCCGTAACACAAAAAAGTGTCCTTAGGCAAACCACTGCTTAAGTCTTCTGTTCTTTTAATATTAAAACTATCTAACATAAACACCGTACCACCGTACAACCAACTTTTAACCCATACCCATCCTGTTTGGGTAAACTGCCTTACTTTATCTTGTTTATTTCCATCGCTCCATTCAAAACTATCGGCCTGCTCCACGGCACCCAACAAAACAGGTGCATTAAAACACATAAGGGTGTCATAAGTATGGGTGGTGTTTTGGGGTATTAAAGACACATTATCGAAGAAATAAGTAGCAGCTACACCTTGTTTGCCAATCCAGGGCTCAGGATAGCCATAAGAGTTAAAAAACTTGGTTTTTTTGAGTTCATTAAAATTGCCAAGTGCGAGGTAGGCTTCTGTTCCTTTGGCTTCAAATATTCCACTAATTTGCATCCAATTTATGGTATCATTTAAATTGCGCAATGAATCGTTTTGTATTTGGGCGTTTTTCACTACATGGGTCATCCATTCTTCTTCCACTATAGGGGCATTGCCAAAATAGGCCCCAATACTAGAAATGGTATAGAATCTACTACTATCATTGCTGGCATGCCAGCTTACATAGCCTTCGCTAGCTAGGCCACAAGGCGATACAAAAAAAGAGCCCCAATACCGCAGCCTAGCAATTAAGGTACTGTTTAGTTTGCACTGTATATAAGATGAACCTAATTTGTCACTATTAAAACGATAGTTAATACCGCTAACAGCAGAGAACATGTACCCATTAGATAATTTGCCAACACTATCTATGTGTCCATATTGAAAACCATTAACATTTTGTGGAACCCCAATCCTATTACCACCAAAATTTGCGTTTGCACAACTGTTAAAATATCCAATTCCACCTGTTCTAAACCATTGTTTCACATTTAAATTGCTATTTGGGTCTATTCTTGGAGTTGTAGGAGGCTCCACATAAGGGCAATTAACGTATTCTTCAAAGCCAGGATTAGGAACTAAGTTGGGCTGTGCTTGGCACTGATGCAATATTGCATTAGATCCAAGCACAACCCATATAACTAATCGGATAAAATTCATATTCAAAAATAAAGGATAAAAGGTAGAAGTAAAACTATTTTATTTTTTTGAAACCTTGGATAAACCTTTTAAAATACCCACAACTATGTTAGGTGTGTTTATGGGAACAACTAAATTTAGGTAGGAAAATATAAATCATAAAAAAAGCCTCGCATGCGAGGCTTTTTTTATGATTTATAAATTTCGAATTTCGTATTTAGAATTTCGAATTTTGTTTTTCAAATTTATTTAACGGTATCCATGTGGCAGATTAAATCTACTACTTTGTTAGAATAACCCCACTCGTTATCGTACCAAGAAACTACTTTTACGAAGTTATCATTTAAGGAAATACCTGCTTTGGCATCAAAAATAGATGTGCGTGCATCACCTAAGAAATCGTTACTTACTACTTCGTCTTCTGTATATCCAAGGATACCTTTCATTTCGTTTTCAGAAGCTGCCTTCATGGCAGCTTTAATGGTTTCGTAGCTGGCACCTTTTTCTAAACGGCAAGTTAAATCTACTACAGAAACGTCTGGAGTAGGAACACGGAAACTCATTCCAGTTAATTTACCTTTTAACTCAGGAATAACTAAACCTACAGCTTTAGCAGCACCTGTGCTAGAAGGGATGATGTTTTGGTAAGCACCACGGCCACCTCTCCAGTCTTTTGCAGACGGACTATCAACTGTTTTTTGGGTAGCAGTTACCGCGTGTACAGTTGTCATTAAACCTTCTAAAATTCCAAAATTATCATTTAATACTTTAGCAATTGGAGCTAAACAGTTAGTAGTACATGAAGCGTTAGAAACGATGGTCATGTCGGCACTGTATTTAGTATGGTTTACACCCATAACAAAAGTAGGAGTATCGTCTTTGGCAGGAGCACTCATGATAACACGCTTAGCACCAGCAGCGATGTGCTTGGCAGCGGTTTCTTGAGTTAAAAATAAACCAGTTGATTCTACTACGTATTCTGCACCTACTTCATCCCATTTTAAGTTAGCAGGATCTTTCTCGGCAGTAACACGGATTTTTTTTCCATTTACCACTAGGTGACCACCTTCAATAGCGATTTCACCATTAAATCTTCCATGGGTAGAGTCGTACTTTAACATGTAAGCCATGTAATCTACGTCTATTAAATCGTTTATACCTACGATTTCAACTTTAGGGTTATTGATGGCTGCCCTAAACACCAAGCGACCGATGCGGCCGAATCCATTGATTCCTATTTTCATAGTGAGATAATTGTTTAATCCCGCAAAGATAATTTTTTTCTAAATAAATGGAGATATAAAAAATAGAAGGTCGGCTTTTGATAAAAATCCGTATAAATAGGATTTAGCCTCCACGGGTATCGCAACCTTCTAATGTCTCTGGTAATAAATTACCAAAAATCCCACGAGGGTAAAAAAGCCTGGTTTTGATGTGTGGTTGAGCCGGTTAAAAATTGGTATTAATTTTTTCAAATATTACACCGACCTTCCGTTGGCAAATATAGTGTTTTTAAAAGAAAGCTCTGCCTTTTTTTGGCATCTTCGTGTTTAAAGAACCCTCCAGCTGCTGGAGAATATTTTTTATTTTTACACTCATCGCCTCTATTGTAGGGTTAAAAGCGGTGGGAGAGTATGGGTGTTTTTTAATTATTTGAAATAATCTATTAATTTACCTTTTGTTAGTAAGGTTTCAAAATTCAAATATCCAATTTATTTTGATATCGCACTTTAAGTTGTTTTCTTTTGTTTTTTCAATGAATGATTCCCTATGAGCGGCACCAAGTAAAAATATTGCTCTATCATAGCTATGTGCTTCACTATATTTATATATGTTTTGAAGCATTATGTTTTCCCGTGAACTATTTATTTCTTTCCAAAGGTTGAAAGTTTGAATTAGCGCTTCATCTTTTATTGTTTGCAGTCCGTTTTCTATTGATTCGTATATGCCCTTATTTGTGTTAATGCACTCAATGCTATTTAAATATTTGAACCCAAATTGATCGGTTTTTAATTGGTTACGGTCTGTTAATTTTCGATAATTAAATCCGTTATAATCTATAAGTCCTTCAACTTTTTTATGCAATTTTTCCAACGATTTGAAGAATTCATCAGATGGAATGTTATTTGAATCAACAGGTATTTGTTTGATTTTATTGTTTAGAATATACCTTTTTATAGCGTTTGATTCTAGATTTTGACGACTCTTATGTTTGTAGTATTCATCGAAGTTAGATGGGGGTATTTCCTCAAATATTACATTGGGATTTATTTGTTCTATGATATGGCATAACTCGTCAGAATTGCATTTGCCCAGACTTTCATGTCTTGTGGAAATTAAATACACATTAAACATGCAATTAATTTTTTAGGTGGATAATGGAAACTAAATAATTATTAAAAGAATTATAGTTTCATAGTTTTCAATAGCTCCGAGAACTCGTTAGATATGCGATACTTTGGTGTACTTGTTTCTGTTATATCTTTTATAAAAGATTCATCTTCAAGAAATCCAATTTTGCTTTTTAAATCTTCATGCTCATCTTGATAATAGGCAATATAATTAACTGCATTAAATATAATCCCTTTGGATGGAAGTATAAAAAACTCCCTGTTTGAACTATGTTCAAAATTGCTTTTCATTTGTTTTAATAATTTTGGCATTTGGTTATATGCTTTTTCAAACAATTTTTTTCGCTCATTTATTACATCCCTGTTTTTTGCTTTGTCTGATAACCTTGTTCCGTAATATTGGCTAATGATTCCTGTAAAGACTCCAGCTATAAATGTTATTATTGTCTCCATTTTTCGGGTTTTATAAATCAAATTTCTTTTTTCTTTACTTGTTTAGAAGAATAGAAAATTGAATTACTCAATGTCAATTTTATCAATCTCTTTCATCAATCTATCCGTTTCAGTGAGTGCAACAATGATTTTCTGGTAGTGCAAAATATCATCAAATTCCAG
Organism: Bacteroidia bacterium; assembly: GCA_022402405.1. Taxonomy (GTDB): domain Bacteria; phylum Bacteroidota; class Bacteroidia; order UKL13-3; family UKL13-3; genus B1. Next base: position 6,575 of record JAKRSG010000210.1, read on the forward strand.
TTTTCTTTCTTTGCGGTCTTTTAGCCATTTTTGTGCTGGTTGATATCCACCAATATAAAACTCCCAAGCAATTTGTGGTACATTGTCGAAATACTGTGTTTCGTTGATGTATACCTTTCCTATACTGTCATCACGCTTAGCTATGTCGAAGCGTGGTTTTACAACAACATTGGTTCCATCTATTGGATATTGCGTTATATATTTTTCAACGGTTGGACTTTCTAATAAATGTATTTGTCGTATTTCTCCGCCCAATTTTACCAATTGCCAAAAAGTGTTTTGGTCTTTTGGATAAGGCACTCTTGGAAAATCAATTTTTAAAAATTCTTTGTATTTCTCTCGGTAAGTTGGCGAATGTAAAATTGCATAGATGTAATCTAAAATATCTATTGGGGCAAAGGTGTCTTTGGATGCTGAGCTTGTCGATGTATCTTTTTCGTTTGTAAATATTAAATCTAATTTATCTGCTATTTGCTTTACTATTTCTTTGTTTAGATTTGGTTTTCTTTCTGTTGTTTGTCCAATAGTTTGTTGTCCGTTGTTTTCAGGATATAAATAGAGTGGGAATATGTAATTGGGGTTATATGCACTCAAAACCTTATTTTCTGTTATTAATTTAGTCAACCAAATTGATACGCCTTCAATTGCTTGTCTTGGAGTTACCAATCCTAGATTATTTGATTGGATTAAATGATACATCAAAGCCCTTTTATCATCTCCACGAACAATTATCTGATTAATAACATCAAAAGGGAAATAGGTGTATCTATAATCAAAAGGTTTATAATTAACTTTATATATTTCACTGAATTTATCAGCATTAAAATATTTCCTTTTTTCTTTTAAAGTCCAATCGGAAGTTTCTTTGAACTGGTATTTATTTAAAACTTCTTGGTCTGATTGATTTGAAACACTATTTATCATATCTTTTACTGATTCTCTTGTGAAATGTGGTTTAACAAGTAAATCTTCTTTTCTAAAAGAGGTCCCCCTATTTCCAATTTCAAATAGCTTGGAAATATCAAATCCATTGTTGTAGCTATCTAATTGTTTTACATTTCGATAAATAAAATAATATTCTGGTGATTCGCAATTTAATAATTCCCACTTTATTGAATTAATAGTATTTTCATTTAAAAAATTGTATTTTAATTCTCTTATTCCAAATAATTCAAAAAACAATACTTTTCCCAAGGCATTTTGCTTTTTTTTGCCTGTTTTTACAAAAATGTTTATAGAAACTCCTTGCATGATATCAAACACATTTTGGTCTACTGACCCATCAGGGCAAACTTCCTTTTTCTTTGCGTTTCCGTGCAAATCTAAAATGTAAATTTTATCAAAATTCTCTAACAAATTTTTACGCATTTGACGATGAATAATTCCATCAATAAAACTATTGTTTGAAATATATGCTAATATGCCGCTTCCGTTTTTATCAATAAAATGCTGACCGAAACGAATAAATTTTATATAGTCATCTGAAAGTGGTTGAATGTTTCTTTCATTTAAATCTTTTTTATAATCAGAAGTAAGTTTTTCAATCCATTCATTTTTATTAGTGCTACTAACCGCATAAGGCGGATTTCCAATTACACACATTACAGGCGTATCTCTTTTGATTTGGTTGGCTTCGTTTGCTTCTGTGCTTAACCAATTTGCAAATAGCGTTCCTGTTTCTGGATGGCTTTCTTCTAAACTGTTGGTTAAATAGATTCGGAATCTTTGATCTTTTGTTGGTTTAAAGCCTGTTTCTTTCAGCAATAAATCCATTTTTAAGTGAGCCATGGCATAACTTGCCATTAATAATTCAAAACCGTTTAAACGCGAAATTAAATGGGTTTCTACATAATTGCTCCAAATGCCCTGCTGTCCTTCAAATTTCTTATGAACGTGTTTTACTACTTCAGCTAAAAAGGTTCCAGTGCCAGTAGCTGGATCTAAAATTTGCACACGATGTACTTCTTCCTCTACCAGTACTTCTTTTTTATTTCTATGCTGAGGCACTTTAATTTTTACCTTACTTGTATCTGCTAATCCTTGAGGCAAATCAAATTCTGTTTTAAGAATATCATCTACTGCCCTAACAATAAAATTTACAACTGGTGCTGGCGTGTACCAAACACCACGTGCCTTTCTTAGTTTTGGGTCGTATTCACTTAGAAATGTTTCGTAAAAATGGATAATCGGGTCTTCCATTTTTGTTGCCTTACCATAGTTTTTCAATATTTCTTCCACATTACACGCAAGAAAAATATCTACTAAGCTATCAACTATCCATTTAATTCGGTCGTCAATGTCTGGACCAGCGATATAACTAAACAGTTTGCGTAAAAATGGATTTGATTTTGGAATTAATTCTGCTGCCTCTTGTCGGCTAAAGGTTGGCAAAGTTGGGTCGTGTAAACGGGCTGCAAACATGCCATACGCGATGGTTTGGGCATAAACATCTGCAAAACCTTTTTCTGTAATATCATGAATAAGCAATTGTTTGAAGGCCTCCATTTGGCTTTTTAATGTACTGTCTTCATGGTTTGTTTCATCGCTGGTAAGCGCCTTTTCAATAACATCTGAAAGCAATCTTGCTTTGCCTGCCATCATTTCTGCCAACTTTTTTGAGCTCTTTATGGTTTGACTAATGTGCAAACAAAAGTTCTTAATTAAATGGGTGAAGGTTATAAAATTTTCAGGGATGGGAACAATACTGCCGTTTTGAATTTCGGCAATGGCAATTTTTGTAATAAATACGCCATCAATGTATAAATGAAATTGGAGATAGTCTGTAAAAATTAAGTTATTTAAGGAAGCCTTATATCGGTCGAATTGCTCTTTATTGCCGGTTTTCTTTAAGCCTTCTAGGTCTTTGTCGCCAATGTCTTTTGCCTCAATAAATCCAACTGGAATTTCTTTTTTTGTGAGAATATAATCCGGCGCACCACAAGACTGCCTTTTAGGCTCATTGGTGGTCCTAATATCAGGAACAATACTTTCTAAAAGTTGCTGCAAATCTCCCCGGAAAGTATGCTCTGTAGCATTCCCAAGTAGGTAACGTTTGTTTATATTGTCGAGGTATTTTTCAATTAACATACCCGCAAAATAATGAAATCTAAATTCTATTTGATGAAACTATTATTTTGGTGGGGGAGTTTATTTTATTTTTCATGTTAAATCAGTTTTAATTAATTATTTCCATTAATATAATTTCAGGTATTGATACCATCCGAAAAAGTGTGTAAATTGATTTTCGGGGCGTGTTTTTAATTATTTTCGATACGAATTTTTTGAAATTTTTAATGCATATTTTACATGAACTAGATGTTAATTATCAACAATTATTCTTATTATTGCTGATATTTTTAACAGTATAAAACTTGTTTTTTAGTTAAAAATAAGCCAAACAAACAATAAAATGTCTACAATATCAATTGAAACAGGTATTAAAATAAGTGCCTCTACTACCCAAACAGAGCTTTTATTATACAATAATTTTGTAAAGTTATATTCTTTACTTTACAAACTTCCGAGTAACATAATTAGGTATTTAGTTAAAATTCTTTTAGGAGCTATATTCATCACATTAATACTTCCATTTTTGTATTTTGGATTAGTATTCTATTTAAGAAGGTCAAAGTTAATAATTGAGGATTTTAAAAAAGAAATTCCTTGCCTTTCTTTAGCTAAATTGGAGGAGTTTAATAAAATTTTTACTAATTTGTATGTTGATAAAGGAATCAATCCCGATGTCCTTACAAAATTAGATAATAATTCCCCAGTACTATTTAGGCCAATTTGGTATATAATTAAAGAAAGTATTGATAAACAGTTTGAATTAAAATCACTGATAGAAGAGCAAATTAAAAAAGATTTAGAACTTTTTTCTCAGGGTTTAGAAGACGAGCTTCCCATTGGAATATATTGTGAATTTTAGAATATGAAACATAGTTATACCCCAGGTGATATTGTAATTGGTAAATTCAAATACACCGATAAAGATGATTTTAAGGTTAGAAACTTTTTAATTATAGCAACACCTCATCCTTTTGTTTGGGGGTTAATGATGTCTGAGCTCCAGTATTAGTCAAGACGACGGCTCTTTATACGAATTAAGTAAAAATGATATCGATTTTACCCCACCAGCAACAACAGGGATTAGAATGAATGTCATTCAAACTATCGATGTTTCAGTAATTCATAAAAAAATCGGAAAAGCTAGCGAAGATTGTCTGGATAGGGTGTTGAACTATGTTAAGTCTGTTTTACCTAATTAATAGTTTTTTCATTTAATGACCGGTTAAATGATTTAGATATGCGGTTTCTTAAAATCAAGATTTCGTGGCACAAAAATTTTTTTTCAAAAAAAACTTGCATTCAAATAAATTATTATTACTTTTGCCAACCCAAAAACGAAATGGCCCGTTCGTCTATCGGTTAGGACAAAAGATTTTCATTCTTTAAAGAGGGGTTCGATTCCCCTACGGGCTACCGATGTTAAGAGAAAAAGTTTAAACGCTTTTTCTCTTTTTTTTTGCCCTGCGTCATGCCTTTGGTTCAAACCGAAATAAAATGAGTATTTCTTGTGCGTAAATGAATACATTTGAGCATATTTTTAAACTGTTTTACATAAACCAACTGTAGTTTAGATGTTGCCAGGCTTGCAATTTATTGTACGAACATCCTTGTTAAAAAACGAGAGCTTGGGCTTGGCTGCCGCGCTAAACTTGCCTCTGGGGGCTTCGCCTGCTTTACTGCATGTGCCTGCCAAACAAGAAAAAGGATTAATTATTTCGTTTACCGGTTTTTCTATGCAGGGTTACCAAGATGTGCGCATAGCCGCCGTAAATAATGCTTTTGCAAAAATGGGCTATCGGGTAATTACGCCTCAAATTGCCACCATAGATGCTTTGTGCATACACCCGCGTGCTATAGACGAGGTAAAACAGGCAATTTTAAGTATTTGGTCTGACCCAATCTTGAACCCAAATAAACACAAGCCTGCTATTTTTGCCCCTTCTTTTACAGCCGGAATAGCGGCTTTAGCCGTGGCCGAATTGCCTGAGAATACCATTTCTGGTATGTGTTTATTGGGCAGTTTCTGCCATTTTGAGTCTACTATACAGTTTGCACTTGGTAATCCAAATAAAACAGATGATTACGGAATGCATGTGATTCTGAAAAATTTTCTGCCATACGAAATGGGGGATAGGCCCGAGTTAGAGGAAATTTTACAAACGGCTTTAGCCGATAATGGCTTAAGAAGAAAAGAACCGCAATTGCCTGCCTTATTACAAAAAGCAAGTAAGGAAACGCTTGAACTATATTCGCAACTTAAAACAGATGCTGGTTTTAGGCAAACTCTTATAGAAAGTGCATATAAGAAAATTCCAGATTTTAGTACTTGGAAAAATCGTTTAGATTTGTCGAAACATGCTCACAAAATTAGCTGCAAGGTTTCTATAATTCATGGCAAAAACGACGATGTTATTCCAGAGGCAGAATCGATTTTGCTACACCAACTAATGAAACCTCATAACCCGCAAGTAAGATTGGTTGTTTCTGATTTATTAAGTCATGGCGACCCAAAATTTGGTTGGAAAATTTTTAGTGAGCTGATAAATTTGGCACGTGGATTTGCTTTTTTCTTGGATAATAGCAAGATATAATGGTAAAAAATGAAACCCATGTATGGAAATTAGAATTTTTATCTTACTTTTGCCCCACTTTAAATAATTAAATAGTATAAATCATGCATTTGACAACTGAAGCGAAACAAGAAATTTTCGCCGCGCACGGTAGAGCCAAGTCTAAAACAGACACTGGTTCAGCTGAGAGTCAGATCGCTCTGTTCACAGAGAGGATCAACCACATTACAGAACATTTAAAAGCTAACAAAAAGGATTTCTCAGCTGAGTTAAACCTTGTTAAGTTAGTAGGAAAAAGACGTGCTTTATTGAATTACTTGATGCGTAAAGACATTTTCCGCTACAGAGCAATCATTAAAGAACTTGAATTGCGTAAGTAATCTCTTCACTCAATTTGCAAAAATTGGGTTGTGTTAAATTTATTGGAAAAGGGGCAGGCCAAACGGTGCTGCCCCTTTATTTTTAAAATTTTAGAAAAACGACAAATAGAAATATGTCACAAGCAACAATTAAAACCTTCGAAATGGATGGTAAAACCATCAGTATCGAAACGGGCCGTTTAGCCCGCCAAGCAGATGGTGCAGTGGTAGTAAAAATGGGTGATACCATGATTTTAGCTACAGCTGTATCAGCTAAAGAAGCCAAAGAAGATGTAGATTTCATGCCTCTAACAGTAGATTACCAAGAAAAATTTGCCTCTGTTGGTCGCATCCCGGGAAGTTTCCACAAACGTGAAGCTAAATTAAGTGATTACGAGGTATTGGTTAGCCGTATCGTAGACCGTGCCCTTCGTCCTTTGTTCCCAGAAAATTATCATCCAGATACACAGGTAGCACTTACCTTAATTTCGGCAGATAAAAATATTATGCA
>JAKRSG010000022.1 GCA_022402405.1 Bacteroidia bacterium
ACTCACTAGACTCAGCTAAACCTATGCGTTCCATTTCTTCTTTCAAGAAATATTCTACGGCTTTTACATCGTGGTTAGTGGTGCGCTCAATCTCTTTTATCCTTTCGGCCTGAACCAAATTAAAGTTCTGGTAAATGGCACGTAAAGATACTTTGTGTTCATCGCTTAACTTAGCCTCTAATTGAGGGAGAGGAAGCTCGGCTAAGGCAATAAAATATTCTATTTCAACCCATACGCGGTAACGAATGAGAGCAAACTCACTAAAGTAATTGCCTAATAATTTTGTTTGTTTATGATATCTCCCATCTATAGGAGAAATAGAAGTTAAAGCGCTTTCCAACATCGATGTAAATTTCCAACAAATTTAGGCATCCATGTCAGCAAATAAAAGGATTAAATTCCTCTTATTTCAACAAACCCCAAATATCGTTGCCAAAAATGAGCACCATAAGTGTTAGCAGCAAAATCATACCGATATACTGAACCGTTTCCAGAAACTTTTCACTGAGTGGTCTGCCAATAATCATTTCTACTAACAAAAATATTACGTGTCCGCCATCTAGTGCCGGAATTGGCAATATGTTCATGAAAGCTAATCCTAGCGAAATTAGGGCTGTAAGCATCCAAAATCTACTCCAAATCCATTCGCCTCCGTAGAACTTGGCAATGCCTATCGGACCTTGAACAGCTTTATTAACCGCTATATCTCCTTTAAAGATTTTAGCCCATCCTTTTATTTGTGCGTCTATGGTTTCAACAGCTTTGTTTAATCCTGCAGGGAAAGATCCAAAGAATGAATAAGTTACTAATTCGTAATCAAAATCTTTAGAATCAGGCTTAAATCCTACTCTACCTACCTCATCAACTTGCACGTTAAGTTGTAGTTTTTCTGAACCACGTAATACATGGAATACAACTTCTTTCCCCGCAAACGACTTCAAAATACCTTGAAACTCGTCGAAGAATCTAAATGCAGTATCATTTACTTGAGTAATAACATCTCCAACTAACAAGCCTGCCTTTGCGGCGTTGTAACCTGGTGTAACTTCATTAACAAAAAACGACATTCTAGGCAAGAAGAAGTCTTTCTTTTCATCGCCAAATTTCTTAACAAAATCCGCTGGCAAAGCCACTTCCATGGGCGCACCGTTTCTTTCAATTTGGTATACAACTCCTTCGCTTAAAATATGCTTAATCTTGAGTGCATCTTCAAAACGAACTATTTTAGTGCCGCCTACAGAAACTAATTTATCACCTACTTGAAAGCCATATTCTTTGGCTAAATCTGAAGGAACAATACCATTTTTTACAGATTCGTTTTTGATATACTTTTCTCCGTAAGCATAGCTCATCATGGCAAAAATCACAATACCCGTAACAATATTTACCACAACCCCACCTATCATTACAATAAGTCGTTGCCAAGCTGGTTTACTTCTAAATTCCCAGGGTTGCGGAGCTTGTTTCATAGCTTCTTTGTCCATGCTCTCATCAATCATACCGGCAATTTTAACGTAACCACCTAATGGCAACCAACCAATACCCCACTCTGTATCTCCTACTTTAAATGAAAGCAACTTAACACCCCAAGCATCAAAGAATAAGTAAAACTTTTCTACTTTAATTCCGAATGCTCTGGCCGCTAAATAATGACCAAATTCGTGTAAAATAACCAATATAGATATACCCAAAATCAATTGGGCTGTCATGATAAGAGTCTGCATATTCTGTTAATTCCGCTTAAATAGTTTGCAATAATAACCAATTAGCTCAATAATTGTTGAGCTATTCTTCTAGTTTCCATATCTGTTATAATGTAATCCTGAATACTAGGCTTTTGAATGAACGAAACTTGGTTCATACATTTTTCATTGAGTTCTGCAATTTGTAAGAACTTAATTTTATCCTGTAAAAATGCTTCTACGGCCACTTCATTGGCAGCATTTAATATACATGCCATATTACCTCCTTTTTCCATAGCTTCATAAGCTAATGCCAAATTTCTGAACGTTTCTGGGTCGGGCATTTCAAAGCTTAACTGAGAAATCTGTTTAAAATCCATGCGTGGAAAATCGCTCTTTTTGCGCTCAGGGAAGAAGAATGCATAATGTATTGGCAGCTTCATATCTGGCAAACCCATCTGTGCTTTAATGCTACCATCCGTAAACTCCACCATACTGTGTATAATCGATTGTGGATGCACTACCACGTCAATTTGCTTTTGGTTCAAACCGAATAACCATTTAGCTTCTATAACCTCGAGGCCTTTGTTCATAAGGGTTGCAGAGTCTATAGTAATTTTTGCACCCATGCTCCAATTGGGATGTTTGAGGGCTTGGGCTTTGGTTACTTGCTCTAAATCGGCTCTTTTCTTTCCTCTAAACGGACCACCAGAGGCGGTTAAAATAACTCTATCAATGAGGTCTAACGACTCTCCAACCAAACATTGAAAAATGGCAGAATGCTCAGAATCAACTGGAATAATATCTACATGATGTTCGGCGCAAAGTTGGGTTATAATTTCTCCTGCAACTACAAGGGTTTCTTTGTTTGCTAGGGCAATGCGTTTTTTATTCTGAATGGCCTTAACCGTTGGTAATAAACCGCTGTAGCCAACCATAGCTGTTAATACCACATCGGCTTCGGTAATTTCCATCAACTCTTCAATTGCTTTATTTCCGGCAAATACTTTAATATCCAAAGGATCTAAAACATCTTTCACTTTTAGGTATTGCGATTCGTCGGCTATAACCACATGATTTGGCTTATATTTTATTGCTTGCTCTATTAGCAAATCAGCGTTTTTATTGGCGGTTAGCACCTCTACCTGAAGCAAATTTTCTTGCTCAGATACAATCTCTAATGCTTGTGTTCCAATGCTGCCTGTACTGCCTAATATCGCAATCCTTTTCTTTTCTATACTCATCTGTAATTTATTCTTCAATCGTTAAATAGCACTCAAGGCATCTGCAATTTTTCTATCATTGCTCAATCTCGGAACCTTATTTTGCCCGCCTAATTTACCCTCTGTTTTCATGTATTTTATAAAGGCATCTGGAGGCAATACTTTTATCTTTAGACTTTGTAAAATACTACCGGAAATAAGATCTTTATAATAGATGTTTTTGAATTGCATGGCCTCATCTATAAGAGCAGCAAATGCATTCATATCGCTGGGTTGATGTTCAAATGAAATTAACCACTCATGATAGGGCAATCCACCCTCTGGCGGGTTAACTTGAGGAGCAACCGTAAACTCCGTTACACTTGCCTCCATTTTATCGCAAGCCTGCTTTAATGCGTATTCCACTTCTTCTCCAATTACATGCTCACCAAAAGCAGAAATAAAATGTTTAATCCTACCAGTAACCTTTATTTTAAAAGGATGTAAGGATGTAAATTTTACCGTATCGCCAATGTTATACCCATACAACCCAGCATTCGTATTTAAAATAATTACATAGTTTGTATTCAACTCCACTTCAGCCAAAGAAACACGTTTGGGATCTGCATCAAAAAAGGTATCTGCCTGCACAAACTCATAAAAAATTCCGTTATTACACAATAACAATAATCCATCATCTGCTTGGGTATTTTGATAAGCAATAAACCCTTCAGATGCTGGATAGGTTTCTATGGTAGA
>JAKRSG010000211.1 GCA_022402405.1 Bacteroidia bacterium
CCGGAAACTTTGTTGCATTAGATGTGCGTGCACCTTTAATTACGCCATTTACTTTGAGTAATACTGCTTCTACAGGTGATAGAACCTTTTTAGTTTCAATTACTGACCAAACCGGTATTCCAGTTTCTGGTGGGCTTGAACCAAAAGTATATTTTAGTAAATCGTCTTTGGGAACTTTCTCTTCTGCTGCTGCAACCAGAATTTCTGGAACCGCACAAAATGGAATTTATTCTTTTACCATCTCTGCTACAGCTTTGGGTGGTTTAAGTTTAAATGATTCGGTATATGCTTTTGTAGTGGCGCAAGATTCTTCTACAAACAACTATTTATCTAGCTTTCCAGCGGGTGTAAATGCATCCAATGTAAATACCCTTGTTACGCCACCTGCCCAATTAATTGGATATAGAATAGTTCCTGGTTTTATTGGAAATATAAATGTAGGAGCCGGACAAGTTTATACCACTTTAACAGATGCTGGTGGATTGTTTGAGGCAATTAATGCTGGCGCAATTAACGGTAATGTTACAGCCTTAATTACAAGTGATATTACAGAAACGGGTTTACATGGTTTGAACCAAATAAATGAATCGGGTGCTGGAAATTATACCTTTACCATTGCTCCAAGCGATTCGGTTGAAAGACTTATTGCTGGAAGTGTGGCAGGCGGGTTAATTAGATTAAACGGTGCAGATAGGGTTAAAATTGATGGTAGGTTTAATGGTAATGGTCGTTACTTAAGATTTAGAAATAGGGTGCAAAATGGTTTTACCATCAATCTTCAAAATGATGCAATGAGAGATACCATCACCCATTGCCATATAGAAAGTGTAAACAATACTGTGGGTACCATATCTTTCTTAGGAACCAATGTGGCTGGTGGATTTGGAAATGATTCTAATGCCATAACGTTTTGTATTATCAGCGATACGTTAGGAACATTACCAGCAAATAATATTCCTAACACTGGCTTTTTTAGTCAGGGTACTGCTGGCATTGGAAACGATTATAACACATTCGCCAATAACGAAATTGTAAACTTTGGTTTTAATGGGGTTAATTTAGCCACAACGGCAGGCGATTTTTGGAATATTAGCAATAATAGTTTTTACAGAAATATCACTAAAGCCAATGTTTTAACCGTATTACAAATAGATGGCGGAACCAACCATATTATAAACGGCAACAGTATTGGAGGTTCAAGTGCTAATAGAAGTGGAGATGCTTTTAGAACCACTTCAACTACAAACCCAAATATTATTGCTGTTAGAATAAACAACGCAGCCACAACAGCTACAATAAGCAATAATTTAATTTCAAACATTGCAAGTACGAGTGCTTTAAATTTAATTAATATTTCTGCAGGCACTGTAACTGTAACTAACAATACCATTGGTGGCGGTGCCATGCCATATGATACTATTCAAAATGGTTTTGATAATGGAATTATTAATGTGTCTGGTGGGGTGGTTTCTATAACAAATAATACCATTGGAAATATTGCATACTACGACGGATTTGGTGATAGAACAAGTGGTATTACCGTGACTGGTGGAACGGCAACCATAACTGGCAATACCATTAGAAATATTAGAGGTAATTCTTCTGGAACAGCCTTTAACTTCTTAATCACTGGAATGCATTTGAGCGGAGGAGCCAATCATATTGTGGAGGGTAATACCATTCACGATATTCAAAACACAAATACAGGAGCATTGGCTTATACAACAGCTGGAATAAATATTATCGGTGGAACTAATTTATTGGTTCAGCGCAACAGAATACACACCATATTTGGAAATGGTATTGGCGCCGGAGCAAGTTCTAATCAAGTGTTTGGTATATACACATCTACTACAGGCGGACTTACCGTTAGAAATAATCAAATTACCATTGGAAACTTAACTAGTGGCGAAACCAGGGCTTATGGAATTCAAGACGTAGCGGGTTCAGGTGTAAACAACTATTTCTATAATAGTATTTTGTTAACTGGGCAAGTAAGCGGAGGTGCCAACAACAGTTATTGTTTGCATAGAACAGGTTTGGTAGATGTAAACGCTATTAATAATATCTTTTACAACAATCGACGAACATTAGGTACAGGTTCTTCTTATGCCACTGGTTCAAATTCTTTAACAGGTGTTACACCTAATTCAACCAATTACAATTTGTATATTGTTGGTGATACTGCAAGAGTTAATGAGGGTCCTGTAGGGTTTGCCAATAGCATTAGCGTATTTAATACTTTATATACTAATGCAAATACATACAGTTCTAATTGGTATGCTGTAAATAGTCAAGTGCCAGTTCAAACTTTATTCGTTGATTCTTCTATTGGTAATTTAAATATTATTACCACTAATGAAAACGCATGGTATGTTCATGGAAAAGGATTGGCTTTGGCGGGTCATAATACAGATTTTAACAATAATACCCGTTCTGCCGCAATCTCATCAGGAGCAACCGATATTGGTTCACACGAATTTAATACCAGTGTTAATCCGCCATTGGCTCAGGCCAGTGCTGCACCAGCTGCCAACACCACCACAACTTATACCTTTGGTGCAAGGCAAATTGCCAGTGTGCAGTGGGGTAGTGCTGGAACGGTACCAAGTGATTTGGCTGTTAGGTATTATTCTGGTGTAAACCCACCAAGTACAATAGCAGGAAGCACCTTCTTTAATGCTTACCATCAAATTACTGCCACAGGTGGAACAGCTTATAGTTACCAGTTAAACCTATTAGCAGATTCTGCCATTAGGGGTTCTGTAGCCAATATGAATGTGGCCAACATGGCTAGGTTAGATGCAAGCTGGCAACTCCTTACTGGTTCTGCCACGCAAGGCAATGCAGCTAGGTTGTTTACTACTGCTTCTCAAAGTGCTTTCGGTATTTTTACTGGAACACAAGGTAATAATAATCCGTTGCCAGTTTCTTACTTAAGCTTTGCTGCTAAGAGTGTTGGTTCAGATGTTGCTTTAAATTGGCAAACCGCATCAGAATTAAATAACAAAGGATTTTATGTAGAGCGTTCGGTAGATGGAACAGAGTTTACTAGCTTTGGTTTTATAGCTGGTAAAGGAAATAGCAGTAAGCTTGTTTCTTACCAAACTGTAGATCCAAATGCTTTTGAGAATGCTGGTGTAAGTGCTTTGTACTACCGATTACGTCAAGTAGATTTTGATGGAACGGAGCAAGTTTCTGAATCGAAATTAGTTGCTTTAAATCAGCATTTACAGTCAGCAGTACTAGTATTTCCTAATCCGTTTACAGTAGAACTTTCGGCACAAGTTTCATTGGAAGAGGCGGCACTTTCTACAATTCAAATTACTGATATTAATGGTAAAATATTACTTACTTCTCAGCATAATTTGGTTCAAGGTATGCAAAATGTAGCCATTCCAAATGCTAATGAATTGAGCAGCGGAGTTTATTTTGTTAAAATTAGTACACCATCCAAAATTGATGTAGTTAAAGTTATCAAATATTAGGAATTATATGATTAGATGAAAAGGTCGGGTTAAGTTACCCGACCTTTTTTTGTTTAATAGCATTATATTCGCAAGCAATAAATGAGGTTTATTATACAAAAATTAGTTATAATAGTAGCACTTTTTGCTATTCATCTTCCAATAACTGCGAAGGTTTCAGACCTGTCTTCTGATATTCCACAGTTGGTAGAAAAGCCACATAATCCATGTAAGGATATTGAGCATTCTGTTCAGGCCATAAGCTCATTTTCGCAAGTTTCTATTTCAACTATTTTTGGATCTTTCTGTTTGAACCAAAGCGCTTTTTCATTTTCAGGTGATTATGCGTATTGGGGAAATGTTGACTTAACTAAGCAAAGTTTTTCAAAACTTATAACGTTTAAATTATTATACCCCTTTCATGGATTTGTTTAGTTGCTTTAGCACCTCAAAGAGCCTACGAAATAGCTAAACCTAATACTCAATTTTTAATTTAAATTTTAATGGATTTATCAAGCATAATAATAGGTGCGATATTTTTGGCTGCCTTTATATTGCCTTTTATTTGGATGGGCATTCGAAGAAAAAAAGAAGAGAAAAAAAATATCCTGAGCTTTCAACAATACGCGTTAGAACAAAACGAAACTATTGTAAATATTGATGTAATGGAGATTTTAATGATTGCATTTAATGTTAATAAAAGTAAATTGTATTTTGCTTTTAAAGATGGTGAGTCTTGGAATTACCACCATATAAATACAAATGAGATTTCGTCTGTTAAAGTTAATAGAGTTAGTAGTGCTATAACTACAACTAATGGTACTAAAGATTTAATAAAAAAGCTTCAGTTAAATTTGTATTTTAAACATAAAGATCTTCCTTTTCTACCAATTACTTTCTATAATCAACAGGTAAGTATGGAGATAAACGACGAACTGATATTACTAAATAAATGGGTACTTTTGCTTAAATAGTACCCAATAAAATGCAAGCTCATTACGCTCCATATATTAGTTACCAAGGTGTAATTTATATTTCTGGTCAATTACCAATTTTAGATACTAAGCCTACAATTCCTGTTGGAATAGAGGCACAAACTAAATTAGTTTTACAAAGGCTTAACGAGGTTTTGTTGAACGCAGGTAGCTCAAAAGAAAAGTTATTGCAGGTGAGAATATATGTGAGCGATATTGAGCTTTGGGATACGGTAAATGTTATATATGCAAAATTTATGGGTAATCACAGGCCCGCACGCTGCATCGTGCCATGTGGAGTGCTGCATTATGGTTGTTTAATTGAGGTGGAAGCCATTGCCGCTCAATAATATTATTTTACTGCCGCTCTTTTTAATCTATCGTTTATAGCTAAGCCCAGATTTTCTTCTGGTAATAACTCGGCAATAATGAGCTTCATTTGCAGCGCATCGGCCTTTCTAATAGCTGCAAATAGATTTTGTGCGGCTTCTGCGTAATCACCTTTTGGGCTTAAAATAATTTGGTTTGAACCTAAAATTTTTGGGTGTTTCTGGCTGAACCCAATAAAAGCCATTTCATTGTATTGGGCTTCTTTTAAATGATTTACGGCAGCATCAATATACAATGGAGTTTTGGGAGCATAATGCCTGCTTAACATGCCGGGTGCTTGCGGATTTTCATTGTTAATGAGCATCGTTTTATCAAGCGTTTGGTTCAGCACGTGTTCTATTTTTTCTAAAGATAAACCGCCTAATCTTAGTAATTTAGGTCTGCCTTCTGCAAAGGAAATAATAGTAGATTCTAGTCCAACATGGCAGTTGCCTCCATCTAAAACTGCGGCTATTGCGTAGCCTAATTGTGTTTCTACATCTTCGGCAGTGGTTGGACTAACCGTTCCAGATAAATTAGCGCTGGGTGCAGCAAGGGGAAAATCTAAGCTTTCTAATAAGCTAAGTGTTTTGGCATGATTGGGAATGCGAATGGCAACCGTATCATGTCCGGCACTAACAATATCTGGTACTTTAGAGCTTTTTTTTACTACGAATGTAATGGGACCTGGGGAGAATTTTTCTGCTAAAAGGAGAGCCTCTTTAGGGAGAAATATACCCCATTCTTCGAAACGTTTTAGCGAGTTGCTATGGATAATTAGAGGATTAAACTGAGGCCGGTTCTTTACTTGATAAATCGCAGCTACCGCTTTTCCATCAAAGGCATTGGCTGCAAGTCCGTATACTGTTTCGGTAGGAATGGCAACCAGTTTTCCTTCCTCTAAGATTTGTTTTGCAAGCAGATTATCCTTAATTATCATGAAAGTATTATCTTATTTTACAGCAATTGGTATTAGAATCAAAAATAACACTATCCAAAAAAAAGGTAACTTTTATAGATTGTTATTAAATAACAACCATAAAAGTTACCTGTATAATAAATTAGTTAAATCTTGGAGATACTACTAATTCCTTAGATCCTGGCGTATAAACATAAAATCCTTCGCCAGATTTTACACCTAAGATACCAGCTGTAACCATGTTTACTAAAAGAGGTGATGGAGCATATTTGGTATCGCCTAAACCTTCATACAATACATTCATAATGGCTAAACAAACATCTAATCCAATAAAATCTGCTAATTGTAATGGACCCATTGGGTGAGCCATTCCAAGTTTCATTACGGTATCGATAGATTCTACTGTACCAACGCCACTTTGTAAGCAAATGATAGCCTCGTTAATCATTGGCATTAAGATTCTGTTGGCAATAAAGCCTGCGTAATCATTGGCCTCTGCAGGAATTTTGCCAATAGCTTTTGATAAGTTTACTACCGCTAAGCTAACTTCTTTAGAGGTTTTGTATCCATTAATTACCTCTACCAATTTCATAACAGGAACTGGATTCATGAAGTGCATTCCAATAACCTTTTCTGGACGTTTAGTAACGCTGGCAATTTTAGTAATTGAAATAGAAGAAGTATTAGAAGCTAAGATACAATGTGCAGGTGCATATTCATCAATTTGCTTAAAAATATCTAACTTGATATTAATGTTTTCACTCGCAGCTTCTACTATTAAATCGGCATTAGCACTGGCTTCTTTTAAACTGGTAAACGTGGTAATGTTAGCCAAGGTAGCTGATTTAGTTTCTTCTGTAATAGTGCCTTTACTAACCATTCTATCTAAGTTTTTACCAATGGTTTCAATAGCTTTTTTTAATTGAGTTTCGTTTACATCAATTAAATTTACTTTGTAATTGTTTTGAGCAAACACATGTGCAATTCCGTTGCCCATGGTTCCTGATCCTATAACTGTTATGTTCTTCATTTTTAAATAAAATTGCAGCGCAAATGTATAAAAGCCATTTTATTAAAAAAGTTTTCTGTGAAATCAATTTACTCACATGAACGTTATATGTTTGTAATGATGCAAAAAATTAAATTTATTTTATTGTTTTTTAGTCTTTTAGCTATGAACATATCGGCTCAAGAATTGCCTTGTGCCACCCAATTATCTGCCAAACAAATACAAGATTTGCGTAATTTTCAACAGAAAATCTCCCAAAATCAGGTAGGAGCTCTAAATAAAAGCACGCAATTTGTTCCATTAAAAGTTCATATTATCGGAAATAATCAAGGGCTTGGGTATTATTCTATTTCTAATTTAATGCAAGCTTTATGCGAAATTAATCAGCGATTTGCACCTGTTGGATTTCATTTTTACTTGGTTCAAAACGTAAGTTATATAAACGACGACCAATTGAGCTTGGGAAACCTAGATGCTATATTTGATAAGGTTTATGATTTGAAAATGCCAAATGCTGTAAATGTTTTTTTTCACAATTCTGGCAACCAATGGTGTGGTGTTTATATTCCAGATGTTGATGTAATTTTCGTAAAAAACTCCTGTCAGTCGCCCAACGCAACCACTTTGGCGCATGAATTAGGGCATTTTTTTAATTTACCACATACTTTTTATGGTTGGGAAGGTGGTTCTTCATTTTTAGAAATTGAAAAAGTAGATGGCAGCAATTGCAGAACGGCAGGCGATGGTTTTTGCGATACCAAAGCAGATTATGTCTCCACTAGATGGGCATGTCCGTTAGCTTATCAACTCACAGACCCCAACAACGTTTCTTTTAAACCAGATAGTTCATTTTATATGAACTATGCTTTCGATGCTTGTCAGAGTAGGTTCAGCCAAGAACAAATATTAACCATGCAAAATGATTTGAGATCGCGAGGGGTTTCTAAGGCATCTGCCCTTACTAGCCTGTTAGCAGCACCAAATAAAATTACACCAGCTAATTTAGATTCGGGGGTTTCTACTAAAAGAGTTTTGTTCTCTTGGAATGCTGTTCCCAATGCTTTTGCCTATCATTTACAAGTGGCTAGGTTTGGGAATTGGAGTTTTTTAAATGTAGATAGGTTACTCAGCGATACATCCATTGAGATAGATTTGTTTGGTAATTGGCCTTTTGCCTGGCGAATAAAAGCTATAAGCGAGGGCAATACATGTTCTGAGTTCGGACAGGCAGATACTTTTTTTACCCAGGAAATAGCAGCAGGTACGCACGAATTAGTTTCGACTAATGCTGGATTTTTGTACCCAAATCCTGTTAAAAGGGGAGAATTCTTGAAGCTACAAAACCATGAGTTGGTAAGGGTAACTATTTATAATTCTTTAGGTGAAATTATTTTCAATCAAAACTATGACGCTACTATTGGCATAGAAATTCCAGATTGGAAGGCTGGATTATATTATTTAGAATGCCTTAGTAATAATAAGCGTTACGTAAAAAGGCTAATGATTAGCGAAAATTAAGGAAATCTTCTGGCGTATCGAAGCTTTTACAAGCATGTATGTTGTTTGGAATTACCCGAGTGGCCTCCATAACTCGCAAAAATACCTGCAACGAAAATTGCTTAGATTCGTAATGTTCTTTAAAAGAAGGAAAATCTTTTGGGTGATAAATAGCAAGTAAAGGTTCGTACAAAGAGGTTTTTTCTTGATAAAAGGCCGTGCTTTTTTGAGTAGTTTCAAAGGCATGTATAAGCTGCAAAATGTCTTTAATGCCTAGTAAAGGATAGTCGCAGCCTAGCAATAAAATGGGCTTATCTTTTATTGCATGTATTCCGCTAACAAGGCCTAGCATCGGACCTTCAAACCCTAGTTCTTCTTTGTCGAAAATAAGTTTTGTGCCTTTTTCATACCATTCTTTATGCGCCTCTTTGCAAGATATGGCCGCCTCCATCTCAAGCTTTTTGCATAACAATTGAAGCCATTTATATTGAGGCATTCCGTGATAGTTTAGTAAGGCTTTTGCCTTACCCATCCTGGAGCTATTTCCTCCGCAAATAATAATGGCTTGAATGGGAGATAAATAGGGTTTCATGGCATGTGTTAATATTAAAAAACGAAACTTGCTTGTTTTACTTTTACAATCATATCATCCGATATTTCTTCTAATCGAACGTCCATAATTTCATTTACTAGAGATGGGTCGTACGCCGTTTTAACTTTTACGTAATTGCTAGTAAAACCATACATTACATCTTCATCGTTTTCGGCTTCCCACAATACTGGAAATGTTTTGTTAAGTTGTTGCTCATAAAAATGTCTACGTTTTTTATCACTTAATATATGCAACATTTTACTTCTTTCATTTCTAGTTTTCATAGGTACTTTACCCGGTAGTTTCTGAGCTGTTGTATTGGCTCTTTCGCTATAAGTAAAAACATGTAAATACGAAACGTCTAATTGGTTCAAATAATTATAAGTTTCTAAAAACAATTCGTCTGTTTCACCTGGGTAACCAATAATAACATCTACACCAATACAAGCATCTGGCATCAATTGTTTTATTTTTTCTATCCTCGAAGTATACAACGCAGTGTCATATTTCCTACGCATGCTTTTAAGTAAAGTATCAGAACCCGATTGCAAAGGGATGTGAAAGTGCGGAACTACACATCTACTTTCTTTTGCTACAAACTCAATAATCTCGTTACTCAAAAGATTAGGTTCAATACTACTAATTCTTAAACGCTCTAAGCCTTGTACTTTATCAAGAGCTTGCAATAGCATAAAGAAATTCTCATCTCGGCCTGAACCAAAGTCGCCTGTATTTACACCAGTTAAAACGATTTCTTTAGTTCCTTGAGCCACAATTTCCTCGGCTTGCTTAACCACATTGGCAATGGTATCGCTTCTGCTCGAACCTCGAGCGAGTGGTATGGTGCAAAAGGAACAAAAATAATCGCAGCCATCTTGCACTTTCAAGAAAGTTCGCGTTCTGTCTCCAATAGAATAGGAGGCATGATAATCTAATACCTCTTTTATTTTACCTTCTTTAACAATTGCCTTCTCTAGTTTTTTTCCATCGCCAAGATAATCGCTGATATTAAACTTCTCTGCTGCACCTAAAACTAAATCTACACCTTCTATTTGAGCAATCTCTTGGGGTTTAAGTTGGGCATAACAGCCAATAATGGTAACAAAGGCATTTGGATTATGACGAAGTGCCTCTTTTACAATTTTTTTACATTTTTTGTCGGCATTGTCTGTTACAGAACAAGTATTAATTACATAAACATCTGCTCCCTCATGAAACTCTGTTTTTTTGTATCCATGTTCCTGCAAGTTCCTACCAATAGTAGAGGTTTCAGAAAAATTAAGCTTGCAACCTAAGGTGTAAAATGCGACTGATTTTTGCATAATAAAAGAGGGCAAATATAATTATTTTACTAAATAATTTGCTGAAACCGTGCTCCTTTGAATTATTTGTTTACCTTTGTAACTCAATTTTTTATAATGACACAAGGTACAGTTAAGTTTTTTAATGTTTCCAAAGGATTTGGATTCATTACACCAGACGATGGTGGCAAAGATGTTTTCGTTCACGCAAACGGTTTAATGAATGATATTGCTGAAGGCAATAAAGTTACATTCGAAACTGAAGAAGGAAGAAAAGGTCCTAGCGCAGTAAAAGTAAAATTAGTTTAATACATTAGATTATATTTATTTCAACCCACCAAAAAGACGCGATTTATCGCGTCTTTTTTTTTGCGCTTTTTTCAAGTAAAAATTGTTGGCTTTTTTCTTTTTTGAAATATTAAGAACTTATTTAGCATTTTTTTTGACTACTTTGCATATATTCCCCTAGAATTAAATAGGTATGAGAAAATTACTTTTACTACTGTATATAATAATTCCCACTATTTTATTGGGGCAAAATTGCAAGATTTCAACTGCAACCAATAAGGTGTGTTTTGGAAATACTCTTTTATTTAATGTTAGTTTCGACGCTGGATTTACCGCTAGTTCGTATTCTTGGAATTTTGGTAACGGGGGTTCTAGTATACAAGCTTCACCTGTTTATCAGTATCCTGCAAGAGGCAAATTTGTTCCAAGAGTTACCATTACTTTCACTAATTCTAGCACTTGCACTGTAAGTGGCGATACCATTTATGTAGTTGATAATCCTAAAGCAGATTTTTCTATTAGCACAGCCTTGATCCAATGTTTTAAAAACAATCAAAGTTGTATGGTAGATTTATCTACCCCAGGTGCTGATAATGCTCCAATAAACTCTCGTATATTTTTGTTTGGAGATGGTAATTTTTACAATCCTGCACCAGGTTCTGGAAATACTATTTGTCATTCTTATACCAATCCTCTTGGTGGCGTATATACCTTGGTTCAAGAAGTAACTGATACCAATAATTGTATTTCAAGAAAGGAGATTGTAGATGCTGTTACAGTTTTTGCTAAAATGCAAGACATCAGTTTTACTACTTCGTATTCTATTCAATGTAATCAAACTCCTGTTACGTTTAATAATACTTCTAAAATGCCACTTTCGCAGCTAAATTCGTATGAATGGGATTTTGGCGATGGCAATAAAGCTACTAGTCCGTGGACAAACTTTGTGCATACTTACACTGCTGTTGGAGAGTTTGCGGCTAGGTTAACAGTGATAGATAAAAATAATTGTAGAGATACTTTTATCCTAAATCCGGCAGCCAAAAATTTTAAAATAGATAGCACTATTTATTTCAAAAATTCGTCGATGTGCTTCTATGGAAATGGATTTTTATTTCAATCGAATAACCCTAATGTGGCTAAAGTAAACTGGACATATAGAAAGGTTGGCGATCCAACCTTGATCGACTCCATTGTAGATAAATTTGGTGATTCTATAAACTTTACAGATTGTGGCGAATTTAAGATTACGATGTACGTTAGGTTGGGTTCGTGTTTAACCAAAACTGATACAACTGTTAGAGTGTTTGGCCCTAGATCTGTTATTGAAAGAGATTCAGACAAAATATTAAATAGTGTTCAATGTGAAGTCAACGATTCGGTTAAGTTTAGAACACCAGTTGGAGATTTTTCTTGTTACTATGGTAATGGTCCAATGTACAGGTTATGGGATTTTGATGATGCTTTTGCTCCGCCTTGTACTACCGATACCAAGAACAATATTAATGTAGGTTTAAATTGCAGATATAGTAAGGATAGTGCTTTTGTGTCTCATAGATACTCTGATGGTAAAGATCAATGTTATTATCCTAAATTAATTTTGGGCGACCCAATTAGAGGTTGTTATGATACTAGTTCTGCTTCTTTAAAACTTACAGCCCCAGATGCTGGTTGGGATAGTTTAAGTACACCAATTAGACCAGGTTTAACGTATGTGCCGGATAGACCTTGTTTAAATGAGGTAGTAACTTTCGATTTAAAGCATACTCTGCCAAGCTGTGGAAGGGAATTAGCATGGTATATGCCCGACTCTGCTTGTCCGGGTGCCACTTGGATTCAGGTAGATACTTTTGCCAATAAATTTACTCATGTGTATAATAAAACATGTAATCCTTTGGGCTATGTTACGGTAGGTTTAATTATAAAAAATGGCAAAGATAAGAATGGCAAAGACTGTTACGACACCGCTTGGTATCATAACATGTTTAAGTTTTTTCCTATCAATCCGTTGTTTACGCTTCAGAGGATAAATACAGGTTGTAGTCCGTTCAGGGTTAAAATGAGCATGACAGATTCCATACAAGATAGTTTAAAAACGGTGGTCATAAATTTTAATGCACCTGGTGGTAATTTTGTACTCAATTTTGGTCCAAATGATTCGATAATTCCCTCTCAGTATTATACATACACCACACCCGGAATAAAACGAGTAACCGTAACGATAACCAATACCCGGAATTGTGTTTTGCAATATGACGTTACTACATTCTTTGGTTTTGCTAGGAGTTTTAGGCCTAATAAACCTGTTATTTGTTTACATGATAGCATTGAGCTTATAGATGATGTTTCCTACTATAATTCTGCAACCAAATTTTGGCGTGATCCAACGCGTGCTGCAGCAGGAAAAGAGCAATTATATTGGGATTTTGGAGATGGAAAGGGATTTGTAAAATCGGGGGCATTGCCCAAATACAAATATGATAGAGTAGGGAATTACCGATTACGAATGGTGTCTGTGGATAGTATTGGTTGTCGAGATACCTTTGCTTTTGGCACACGAGTAAAGGTGGTAGATGTACAAGCGGCTATCAAAAATATGCAAACGAGGTATTTATGTGCACCGCAGATTTTGTCGTTTAA
>JAKRSG010000212.1 GCA_022402405.1 Bacteroidia bacterium
TGCTCAAAAAAGCCCATTTCTTTCCCATCTGGGAGTGTATCATCTAATTGATCGAGTGCCATTCTTATTTTTTCCTTTTGTATTACCTCTTTTGGTTTGAACCCAAAAACGCCTCATCTTGTTTCCAATTACATTCACTTTTAAAATAAATGAGAAACTTCCCAAAAGCGTTCGCAAATTTGCGCAATTGTGAGGGTAAAGCAAAATTCGAATAAAAATAGTAAACGCTAACTCTGAACCAACCTCCAAAAACGCTTAAGTAGCTGAATTTCTTGGAACGCCAATGCCTCCGAATCCGACTTTTTATGATAGGCCTCGTACAAATCACGAATTTCTTTCTCTGTTAATTTCTCAAAAACACCCAAAGCATCAAAAGAAATGAGCATTCTGTTTACAAAAGAGCTGCTCTTAAGCTTTTGTTTGAGCACCTGTTCAAGCTTTACTGCTGAGGCTTTTTGTGCCGCTAATCTGTTAGCACCAAATTTTTCGCAAACATGTTTAGTGAGCGTATCCACAATTTTCTGCACTGACACCAATTTCTCTTGATTTAAACCTATATGCCAAACAATATCATCACTCACTAATTTCTGTAAAATTTCACTCTTTGTTCTGTAATTCTTATTAGCAGAAAGCTTAATAAACTCTTTCTCGGCAAGCTCTGCTAAAGTTGGATTACATGGTTTAAATCCTAATTTATAATAAAACCAAAAAGCACCCGATTCTATGGCTTCTGAATTGCCTTTTCCAATTTGATAAGGATCAACTGTAAACTGATTAACATCAAACCTAAAGTGATACAATCTAAAAAGCTGTGCTAATATTTTGGTAGATTCACCTCCTCTAAATGGAGGCAATACATTTACTCCAAATGCGGCTTGTTTATTAAGCAACCAACAACCACCATAAGCCATAGGAACAGCATTTTTAAACACTAAAAATCCAATATAAGATTGCCAAGTAAACTTTTGCTCCGGAATCATATAATACAAAGCAATCTGAATCCCATCTCCCATGGTAAACAACTCCGTCTCCTTGGTCTGCGCATACGTATAAGTATCCGTTTCGCGTAACAAAGATGCCATGGTTCCTCTGGCTAAACGCACCAAATATTCTTTATCTGGTAAGGATAACTTTCGCTCTTTTGGCTTTCCTAATTTTAAGACATCCTCCAATCGAATCTTTTTACTTAACCCATTTGGATGATAAAAAATATTGGCATAAACCGACCTACCCAAACTTATTCCCAACAACGATTCTTGCAACAAAAAACTAGTATATAATTGCAACTGCGCAAACTTGTTTTCTCGTTGAGATATAGACCCCGAAACCTGCAAGCTAGCCGTTACGATATACCTTAGCAAGTCGCCTCTATCTTTGCTTGAACCAACATATTTTTTCTTCCAGTCAGCAAAATAAACATGCTCTCCCATTAAGGTTTCTTGCTCAAAGCTATCAAGTGTATACGTTAACGTATTTACCAAATCTGCCTCATCTGCTGCCACACTTTCTACATACAGCTTATCCAAATTTTGCTCGAGCAAATATTGGTTCAGCCAGAGCCCAAATTGCGCGCATACTAAAGAGCCTGTTATGCCACTGTTGTAGAGAAAATTTACCTTACGTTTTTGTTCTTTTTTTACGGTTTGAACCAACTTATGCATTAGCTGTTGTGCTAACTCAAAAATGGCACTATTAGCAGGATAAGCCTGAATAAACAACAAGGTATCATGGTAATTTTTTAGCGTATTTTCATTTGTTGGTAGAGGTATTGCCAACAATTTTTTTAATTGGGTTTCTAAGGAAACTACACCCTCTGAAGAATAATCTTTATAGTACTTAAAAAGTGCATTTTTACTCGATTTACTCTCCATATGTTTGTGAAATTATATCAGCTCAATTTGTTTTGGTCTTCACAAAAAATGCCACAATTAAACTAGTTAAAACGCCCATAACTGGGGCAAAGAATACCGACTGAATGATATAACTCTTTAAGTTAAAATAATCTGCTGCTTGTTCCTGCGTCATTACTCCTTGCTGCACGGCATAAGCAGAGGCATTATTAAAATAATCTGGCGTAATTACTGTAGAAGTAATGATTTGGCTTACGGGCGAAAAAGCCGTTACAATCGCAGAAATTACAATACCCGAAACCAAAGCCTGACGATAGGTAATTTTTCCTTTATAATAATTTTTCTTCTTATCTAACAAGGCATAAACATATACTGCAATTGCTGGTATGGCTACAAAATTGGTGTAAATAGCATGTTTAGCAATATTTACATCATGAAGGCCAAACATCTTTTCTAGCACCATCCAAAACAAACCCACTAAGGTGAAAATAATGGCCCATTTAATTTCAATTTTAAAGTTTTTCATAATTTTACAATTCGTATTCAAGTATAGAAAAAAAAATAAAATTGTACGGATTTTCCTACATAAAAATTTAGAAATAGAGCAAATTAAAATATTTACTTTGCCATCCTATTTTAAAGCGAAATGGTAAAAAAAATATTTTTAATCTCATTCCTCTTTTCAGCTCATTTGCTTTTGGCCCAAACAGACAGCAGCCTAAAATCGAGACCTGAATTAACATTTGAGGCCTATGGCGATTTATTTTGGAGTTTCGATTCTGACAGACCAAGCAGTGGGAGAAAGAAAGAGTTCTTTTACAATTACAATCAACATGCCACTGCAATGCTTAATTTAGGCTATGCAAAAATGGCTGTAAAACATAATAGGTATAGGGCAAATTTAGCATTACACACTGGAAGTTATGTAGAAGAAAACTATGAAGATGAGCATTCTATTCTAAGGTATTTTAATGAGGCCAATGTTGGATTTGCCTTAAATAAAAAAAGTAATTTATGGATAGATGCGGGAATATTCTCTTCGTTTATTGGCTTCGAAAGTGCAATTTCTATTGAAAATCCCAATTTAAGCAGGTCCATAGTTGCCGAAAATTCTCCTTATTATTTAACTGGACTAAAACTAGGATACAAACCTAATTCTAAGTGGGAAGCTAGCGCGTCTATTTTAACTGGCTGGCAGCAAATTCAGTTTTTAGAAGGTAATACACTTCCTTCTTTGGGATCGCAGGTAAAATACAAAGTCACACCTGATTTACTTCTAAATTGGAGCACTTTTATTGGAACCCACACGCCAGATTCTGCCCGAAAAATGAGGTATTACAATAACTTCTTTGTTCAATGGCAAAAAAATCCAAAGTTTATGTTGGTAGCAGGATTTGATATTGGATTAGAACAAAAATTTATGAACAGCTCTAATTACAACCATTGGGTAAGTCCGTTATTAATTGGACAATACATTTTAAACTATAAATGGAAAACGGGGTTAAGAGTTGAAAGATATAGAGACTTAAATAATGTAATAATTTCGCGAATAAACAATCAGAATTTTGATGTAAATAGTTATTCGATAAATGCAGATTATATGGCCCATAAAAACATGTTTTTTAGAGTAGAATGGCGCTATTTCGACAGTAAAAATGCCATTTTTAATGAGCAAGGAAATTGGAAAAACACTAATTGGTTTGCCATGGCAAGTTTAATTTATAAGATCCAAAAAACTAAATCTTTATAGCTAAACTCAGGTAAAAACTACGTGCATCGCTGGGTATTATACCCGGACCCGGATAAGCATCGGCTCTGCGAGTAAAATACATTTGGTTAAATACATTATGACAACTGGCTTCTACTTTAAACATGCGCCATTCGTAGCCTAGAGAGTAATCTGCTACAGTATAACTTGGTATAATTCCGTTAACCGCACCACTCACTCTTACAGCATTACTTGCATCTGTAAAATGTTGCTGCACATATGCTATTTGAAACGAAGTACTCACGCTTTTATACTTGTAACTTAATCCGTTTCTAATCATAACCGGAGGCGCCATTTCTACTTTTTTGTTCTCCAAAGATATATCAGCAGCTCGCACATAAACGGCATGCACGTATGCAAAATTTACAAAATACAACAGATGAGCTCTCGTTTTCCTGTTTCTCCATTTTAAGAAATCTAGCTCCACAAAACACTCCACTCCCGAATTTCTGGCATCCGCAATATTCGTTCTGAACCTATAATCTTGAAATAATGGTGGTCTATCGGCTCTCAATACCTGACCAATTTTATCTTGATAGCTTAATAAAAATAAACTAACATCATAATTTACGATGCCCTCATAATTTCCTCTTGCCCCTAAATCTGCACTAAATCCCTGCTCATCTTTCATGTTGGCATCCACCTTTAAATTAGGATTGGCAATTCGCAAATCGTTAAAATTTACTGCCCTATAATTTTGCGAAATATTAGCATATCCTTCTAACCAAGTTTTAGCTTTATAACTAAAGCCTATGCCGGCAAATACAAAAGATCTTTCGTTACGTTCTGAACCAAAAATGCTGGTATCAGCAATCACATTTCCACTGAAATCTTTGCTTATAATTCTATAATATCCGGTAGAGGAAGTATTAATATACTCAGCTCTAAATCCGGGTGTAATGCTCCATTTGGCTCCGAATCTATAAATGTTTTCCGCAAAGAAAGATAGGTTCTTATTTTTAAATGCATAATCTGAGCCTTCTGGGTGCTGCGGATTTAAAAACACATATTGAGCATCGCTTCCTTTGGTACCATCGCCTTGTACCGACTTAGTATTTCCCAAATACCATCTAGTGCCAAGCAACAAGGTTTGCGGTTTTCCGGCCAATGTATACGAATGCAACAAGCGAGTTTCATTTCCTAAATTGGCAAATTCTCCCGAGATAAAAGTTCTGTTACTTCCCAAATCTGCCACATTAATTCGCTCCAAATTACCAAGTGAATACCTGCTAGATAAGAGTCCGAACATGCGTGTATTAATCTTGGTTTGGTTGTTAAAATTATAATCTGCATGCAAAGCAAACAAATTCCAGTTTACTCTAAACCAGTTACGTGCCCTAAAAGATTGCTGCGGATTAAGTTCAAACTGCGCATCCGTTAATCCTCCTGCTTGCTGTGCATTATACCTCATAAAGGTATAATCTGCTTGTAACTTAAATTTATAACTAGGCTTCCATATTACAGAAGTGTAAATGGTATTAACATCAAACGCACTGTTTGGTCGCCACCCTTTTGCCTGCTTATGATTAATAAACGTATAATAGGTTATTTTTCCTTTGTAAAGCGTGCCGCCTAAACTGGTGAAGCTGCCCAAAAACCCAAAAGAGCCAACCGTATTACGCGATACTATCTCCATCTTTTTATCTTCTGCACCCTTTTTAAAAACAAAGTTTAGCATGCCTCCAAACTGTGTTCCATATTGCAAACTGGCTGCACCACGCACCACTTCAATTTTCTCTAAGGCCTCCATGGGTGGTGTGTAATAGGTTTCGGGATAACCTAAGGCATCTGCAGAAATATCATATCCATTTTGGCGCGTGTTAAAATTAGAAGTTCGGTTCGGACTTAATCCTCTGCCACCTACTCCCAATTGTAATCCCGCTTGATCACTTTCCCAAATGTTTAGTCCGGGTACTTTGGCAAAAACCTGACGAGGATTGTTAGTTGCCGTATTGGCTAATAAATCTTTGAGTACAATTAGCTCTGTTTTTTTAGCTTCGTATATTCCAAAACCATCCACGCTTTTTAAACGACCCATTCCATTGGTTTCTTCTTTGGCTGCTTTAACGGTGGCTTCGTTTAAATAGCCTGTAATAGCGAGCATTTCTAGCGAGATCGACTGCCTCTCTAACTTCACTTGCAAGGCTATTTTTTGCGATTGCATTCCCTCTTTAAAGAGCACTAACTCGTGGTTACCAAACGGAATATTGCCTAATTCGAATGCTCCCTCTAAGTTCGTTTGCGTTTGAAGCTTTAACTTAGGAATGGAAATTACGGCCTGGGGCACACCTTTTTTAGTGGAGAGATAAAGCACCTTTCCCTGCAAAACCCCCGTGTTTTGAGATGCTACTTTCTGAATTAAAAGTATCCAAACAAAAATAAATAAGATGCTATTCTTCAAAACGATTTAACCAAGTTTTTGGGGCCCACGAATCTACTATTTCTAGTAGATTTAACTGCGGATTAAATAATAATTTACTAGGTTTTGCATTTAAGGTTACATACACCTCTGCTCTAATTTTATCTACCTCAACACCTTTGCTATGATAATGCTGTTGTAAAAACTGAGCATATTGCAAAATCAAATCGGGCTGCATGGCCATTTGTTTTTCTTGATGCGGATTTAAAAAATCTGCATTATCTACTACGCCCTCACGTTGCGATGTTTTTTCGCGCACATAAAAGGTGGCAGTACCAGCCTTCTCCATAAGCATTACGCGCCATCCAAATCTGTATGCCTCTTCTGTCCAGTACATATTACCCGGGTAAGCTAAATATCTCAATGGGAACAACACATGAAACAGCATCCAAACTACTAGCAGAAAACTTATCATTGATGATGGAATTTTACTAACAGCAGAATTGGCTGCATCGGGGTTTGGTTCAGACCGAAATGATATACTAAAAAGTTTGGCGAGCCGCTGCAAAACTTGCTCATGAAATGAGGTGCTAAAAAAAATGAGCGTGCAAGAAATCATGACGATTGGAAAAACGCCAATTTGGAACAAAGCGCCGGTTATGGCGTGAAAAAACACCACTACCAACCATGCTAAAAACCGAGTTTTGGGGTAGAGTAAAAAAGCACCGATACTGATATCGAAAAGCATTCCGGCCCAGCTAAAAACATACGCTGTTATGGGGTAATTGAATAAAAATCCGATAAGAGGAAAATGACTATTTGCCGGTAGCCAAATTTTTAGAGGCATAGCATCAAACAGCCAAGCTGAGTTAATTTTGGCTATTCCTGCAAAGAAATAAACTAAGATAAGTTGAAACTTAAATAAGTTGATTGTCGATGCAGGAACGACCCAACGTTTCTGTGTTTTTTTGAGCCAAACATCTATAGAAAAATTAGCGTTTGCTGGCACCCAAATAAGCAAGAAAGCGACCAAACTTACGAAGTAATAATGATTAAGATAATAGGTAATATCTATGAGCTCGCAATAGGTAAAAAGCAAAAAGAATGTGATGGCACTAAGTCTATAAAACGCACCCAAAATAACACCCAAAGAGGCAGCTAACATAAGGTAATGGATAGCATACATTACCGCTGCTGGCGCTACTTTTACCCATTCAAAACCAAAATACTTAAACTGTACTTGAGTACTTATAAAATGTAAATCTACCCAATCTAAATATAAAAACCGAGCAGTACTAATGAAAGTGGCTAGTCCGAAAATTATTCTAAACACCAGCAAAGGCGCAATAGAATGAGGTTCAAAGAATAATTTGTTAAGCCTATTTAACATCCTTAATCACCATCGCCACTGCTATACGTAACAGCAATTCCAATTAAACTAGATAAGTCGCTTTTAAAGAAACGAGTTAACTTTTGCAATTCGGTATGCACATCATCTACTTTGGCAAAATCATTCTGAATGGCTTCAGATAATTTTCCAGCTGGCAGAGCATCTATCTTAGCCTGAGTGGCAGCCACCTGATTTTGTGTTAATGTTATGAGAGCATTGCCGCCTTCTACTTTTTCGAGGTAAGCTTTAAAGCCAATTCCTTGCTCGCCTTTTAAGCCCGTTCCGTTCCAAATTAACTGCACACACCTCCAATGTTCTTTGGCCAATTCTGTGCTATAACCGCTGTAATAAGCCTCAACATTGGCGGGTAAAGTGGTAGTCTGACCAGGCCTTCTACCTAGCGGAATACCAAATTTAAAGTTTTTGAGGCCTTCATAATATTTTAAAAAATCATTATACAACAAAGAAGTAGAGCTGCCAATATCAGTTCCTACATTGCTTACAAAAGCCGCTTGGTAGCTTTTCCATCCGGTTTGAACCAAGTTTAGGTTCAGCCCAACTTGATGAACACAAGCTAATAAATAGTGCATTCTCCAAGGGTCGGAAGCAAATTTTTGAAAGATATTTGGGTTATTTTGATTGAGGTCGAACACCAAATATTCGATAGCAAAAATGCCTCTAGAATCTCTATCAAAATTGGCAAAAGAAGTGTCTTTGGCCATAATAAAAGACTCTATTTTAGTACTAGAAACGGGGAAACTAGCGATTTCTTCGGAGAGCGATTTTTTGATACCACTTTCGGCAGCCGGACCAAAATTGAAAGCAGCTGCTAATTGCCAAGAGCGAGCAAACTGCTTCCAATTTTGTTGCACCAACTGAAGGTTTTCTAAAGAAGTATCTTGCTTAAATTGGTTAACAGAACTGTGTAATTGAGAAAAATAAAACACTGCAGAATCGTATGCGGGCATAATTAAATTGGAGGACATGCTTGTTAACAATGCGCCTCTATCAAAAGCCAATGCGGCATCCATACCTTTATCCTTTTCTTTACATGAGACAAGGAATAAAAGTCCAACTATGAGCGATAAAAAGGTTTTATTTTTCATTTTTCAATTATCTGTTTTGTTCGTTTATCCAATTCTTTTTAAAGTCTTCGATTTCGGCATTTGAGAAGCCGTATACAGCTTGAATTTTAGTAATTATTAACTGTAGTTTTGAAATTTGGTTTACCCTATCTGTTATAAATAAAGCAGGTTTTCCGCCACCTGTTGTTGGAGCATTAAGAAGTGCCAGAATTTCATCTATTTGAGCGTCTGTTATTTTTTTGTTAGCGATACCTTTATAACCCATGGTAAAACCAATACATTCTCCTATTGCGTGCAAAGTATTTGCCTTTTGGGCATCTGTTAAAGTGGTTTGAGATAAGTTTGCAATGGAAGTTTGACAGTAATTTATAACAGTAGCAAAATTTGCTTTTTCCATGTTTGAAATAATAGCGGCAATGGCTTCATTTTTTTCATTTTGGTATGCCTCACCAGCTTTTAGGGCAGCTTGTAATTTTATAAAGTTGAAACGAATTTGGGCGTAAATACCATTTCCAGCGTTTTTATCTCTTCTTGCTGCATAAACAGCTAAATATTTATCGGCAGCAGCGCCATGTTTGGCTGCACTACTACTCACAAAATGAGGTGTTGCACCAAAAACATATAAAGCTTGATCCACCTCTGCTAAACGTGGCGATTTTAATAAACTGTGCGCGTGATTTACTAAAGCAGCACCAAACAAACCCTTTTCAATAATTTGCTCTGGTTCAAATCCGTTTTCATCAAATAAGTAACCGCCAAAAGTTCCACCTTGCACGGAAGCACTATCTACATGATACGTTGTACCCGATGCTTTTTCTAATTCCTTAAACCAACCATTTTCTCCTACTAAAAGAGCTGCAAAAGCCGGAATAGTGAAAGATTCTATAGAAATTGTGCCCGCTTTAAAAGAATTTTCCATGTTTGCTGCAGAAGCCGTTTGATTGGTAACCCTACCCTTTTTGGCCTCGTCTACCATCGCATCAAAATGGTTTCTAAAAGAGATTAAATCTCCCAAATTTCCCACAAAGTTGGTGCTATCATAAGCACTCGGAATGTTTAATGCGCTCTTGCCTGTAGTAGTTTCTTCCTTTTTACAAGCTGTAAATACCATGGCAAAAGCCATAATGACTAATAACAAAGATTGTTTTTTCATTTTTCGCTATTTTTATTTAGACTAATTATAAATAATAATTTCTGCGAAAGTATTCTTTCTATGTAAATTAGCAAATGATTTAGATTAGTTCTAAATAATTTGATTCTAAATAAAAGAAAATCAAGTGTAAAAATTGGGGGTTGGATTATAGTCCATAGACCATGGACGATAGACCATAGTTTTTTATTCCTTCTTCATTCGACATTCTGCATTCGGTGTTTTTGGTCCATAGTCCATGGACCATAGACGATAGTTTTTGTTCCTTCTTCATTCGACATTCAGCGTTCGGTGTTCGACATTTCTTCTTTCGTGCTTCGAATTTAGAATTTCGAATTTTTAATGCCTCTAATCAACCTTACGAAAACAACAATTCCTTCAACTTAGCAGATACCTTACTTGCATTCGGTAAAATCTCTGCTTCTAGGCCCATATTCATTGGTATAGCTGGAACATTCTTAGCGCCGAGGGTTGCTACAGGAGCATCTAAATAGGTAAAACATTGCTGCATAATTCTAGCTGCCAATGATTCTGCAAACGAGTTATTTAATGGCTCTTCGGTTAGTACCAAACATTTGCCATGTTTTTTAACCGAGTGCATAACCGCTTCTTCATCTAATGGAAGTAAACTTCTTAGATCGAGCACTTCTATATTTCCCTCAAAATCTTTGGCAGCACTTAATGCCCAATATACACCCATGCCGTATGTTATCACTACACAAGATTCGCCATTATCTACTGCATCTTCACTGGCTTCTAATACAATATTGGCTTTACCAAATGGAAGCACATAATCTTCATCTGGCTCTACGCAACGTGCTAGCTCGGTTCCTGGATTTTTACTCCAATACAAGCCTTTATGCTCAAGCATTATGCAGGGATTTCCATCGTAATAGGCAGCCTTCATTAAGCCTTTCATATCGGCAGCATTACTTGGATAGGCAATCTTTATTCCTTTTAAAGTAAGCAAGGTAGATTCTATACTGCCACTGTGGTATGGTCCGCCACCACCATAAGCTCCAATTGGAATTCTTATAACAGCACTTACTGGATATTTACCGCCCGTTAAATACGACGATTTCGTAATCTCACAAACCAATTGGTTCATGCCTGTCCACACATAATCTGCAAACTGAATTTCTACAATAGGCTTAACACCCACGGCACTCATACCTGCGGTAGAACCCACAATATACGCTTCCTGGATAGGCGTATTAAACACACGATTATCGCCATATTTAGCAGCAAGCGTGGCGGCTTCTCTAAATACACCTCCTAATCTAGCTCCTACATCCTGACCATAAAACATACATTCTGGGTGTTTGGCTAACAGCTCGTCAACCGCATGTAAAGCAGCATCTACCATCACCACCGGTTCTTTGCCAGCGGGCTTTCTGGTGCCCACTTCTTCGGCTGCGCCACTTGGTGCATAAACAAAATCTTCGGCTGTACTAGGCAATGGATCTGGCGAAGAAACCGCCAATTTAAATTGCTGAGCTACCTTATCCGTTTCTATTTCGTCAATTTCTTTTAGCTCAGCTTCTGAAACTCCAATCGATACTAAATGTTTATGCAATTTAGGCAGAGGCTCATCGGCTAAGTGCTTAGCCATATCCTCTTCTGTTCTGTACCATTCTTTGCGCACTCCCGAAGTATGATGCCCCAACAATGGAACCTTAGCATGCAATAATATTGGAGCGCGATGCTCTCTTACATAATCAATACATTGTAACACGGCATTCCACGATTTCAAGAAATCGCTCCCATCTACACGCATGCGCTGCATTCCCTTAAATCCACCGGCATATTCGTATGCATCCATGGCACGCATTTCGGCACCACTCGCGCTAATTCCCCAATCATTGTCCTGAACCAAATAAAATATCGGAAGCTTCTTTAAAATAGCCATTTGCCAAGCTTCCGCCACTTCCCCTTCGGTAACAGAACCATCTCCCAAACTACAAACCACCACAGGATTTTCATCCGAATCTAGCAAACCCTGACTTTCTAAATACGCTATCCCATGCGCCATTCCGGTGGCAGGAATAGCCTGCATGCCCGTTGCACTGCTAGAGTGAAGCATTCTTACAAAGCCATCGCGCTTTAAATTGGGGTGACCATAATAGGTTCGGCCACCCGAAAAAGGATCTTCTGCTTTGGCAAGTAGCTGTAGCATTAATTCGTACGGACTCATACCCATGCCCAACAACATACTTTCATCGCGGTAATAAGGAGCTGCAAAATCTGCACCTGTTAACTGCATTCCAACCGCCAATTGTATCGCTTCATGTCCACGACTAGTAGAATGAACATACTTAGTGATGTTGCGGTTAGCATCATATATATCGGCCATGGCTCTGGCTGCACACATGTGTGCATAAGCCTCTAAAAGAATTTCTTTATCCATAAGTGGGCTGCAAGTTTAATCAAATTAAAGCAAAACCTAAACCCCAAATATTCATAAAAAGCCAAAAATAACATATTAATTCACTTACAATCAAAAGCTAAAGTATATCTATTTATTTATTCGGTTCGAACCAAAATAATCTAATTATTCCCTAATTTCGCTGCATGACAGAACAAATAGCACCCTTTTCAAAAATTGCTTTGGCAGTGGCCTTCTCGCCTAGATGCGAGTCGTTATTAGCCGAAACAAAAATGTTACAAGAAAAATTTGCCTGTGAGTTACTTTTCATTCATGTTGGGAGCAAAACCCTTCAAGAAGAACAATACCTAAAGCATTTATTGCATAGATTTGAGTTGGATCAGCCCAAAAATAAAACCATTTGGAGAGAAGGCGACCCAGTGGATACCATTTTAGAAATTTGCCAAGAAGAACAAATAGATCTTTTGGTGGCAGGGGCATTAGAAAAAGAAAGCATAATAAATTACGTATTTGGCGGTGTTTCTAGGCAGCTTAGCAGAAAAATAAAATGCAGCATGTTGTTACTTACTGAACCTAATATTCACCCAAAAGGATTTAACTATTTGGTAGTGGAAGGAACCGACCATCCCAAAACCGAAAACACCATTGCCACTGCTGTACAAATTGCCAAATTGTATAAGAGCAAACACGTGGATATTATCCAAGAAAACGACTTAACAAAAATTGCCTTAATACGCAGCGAAGAGCTAAAAGAACACGAAGCAGGCGAACGTATGAAGGAGATTTTGAGCGAAGAAGATGAAAAATTAGAGGAGATTTTACGTTGCAGTAATTGCGGAAATTTAGCTATTCATACAGAGCGCATAGAAGGTAAACCGGGCTATGTTATAAGCAAATATGCCCGAGAAAAAGAGGCGGATTTATTGGTGATAAACTCACCAGATAAGCCGCTTAATTTATTGGATAGGGTGTTTCCTCACGACATGGAATACGCCCTTGCTAATTTGCCTTGCAATTTGCTTATTGTACATCCAAAAG